>JALZFJ010000260.1 GCA_030867425.1 Actinomycetota bacterium
GGGAAGAAACCGGCCCCGAAGCGGTCGAGGTCGTTGTGGGACATGCCGGTGGCCATCATCTCAATCGCGCAACACGCCAGACCGAACTGCAGGGGCCAAAGGGAGTTCTTCCTGGCCCAGTTAAAGAGCTTGTCGGTGCTCGCCGTCATGATGTTCGGCTCGTTGAACTTCTGCATCACACCCATTCGAGTGCCCCCTTCTTCCAGGCGTAGGCCAGCCCCACGCCCAGTATGAGTACGAAAATCGCCATCTCCACGAAGCCGTACAGGCCGAGACCCCGGTAGATCACGGCCCACGGGAAAAGAAACGCCGCCTCGACGTCGAAGATCAGGAAAAGGAGCGCGAAGACGTAGTACCGAACTGGAAACGGGCGCCACGGGTCCGTGACCCTCGCCTCGCCGGTCTCGTAAACGCTGCGCTTCTCCCGCGAGCCCCTGCTACTGGATGCTATAAGACGCGCCAAAACCAGCGTCGTCGCCACGAAACCTACGACCAGCAAGCCGAACAAGCCCACGTACACATACAGCGTGCCGTAACCGATTTCCTGCGTTCCTTGCAACAGGGCTAGCGCCAAACCGGACCTTCCTTCGAACGAAACCACCCGAAATATACCCGTGATAGACACGACTTTCAAGCAGCTACTAAGAGTAGCAAGCGCGCCTAGTGGCTCTTTGCGTTAACCCTTTCGTCTGCCTCGCTATCGGCTGCTAGGATCTGGACGAACTGTACGACCATCTGCCGGTAGCTCTCTAAAGAAGAGGAGAGGATGAACTCGTTTGGGCCATGGTGTCCACCGCCTATGGGACCGAACTCGACCCCGGGGACGCCGGCGCGCTGGAAGTAGACGATGTCGGACGCTCCATGACGGCCGACGCTCACCGGGTCGCCCAGGGAGTGCCTGGCTGCGACTTCGCGAAGTACTTTTACGAACGGGTTTCTGCGCGAGACGTAGGTGGGTTCGTGAGAGAAGAGGACCTCCACCTCCGCGGGGAGCTCTACCGCACGTATCTGGCGCGTTATCTCCTTCGGGTCCTGCTCGGGCAGGTAGCGGATGTCTAGGTCGTAGGTCGCTCTGTCGGGCACGCGGTTTATCACGTCGCCGCCGATGATCCGGGCCAGGTTTATGCTCGGGTAGGGGAAGAGGTCGCTCCCCTCCTTGGCGAACGGCAGCTCTTGTATGAGCTTGTAGTGCTCGTAGGCCAGGAGCACTGCGTTCTTGCCCAGCCAGGGCCTTGAGCCGTGGGCGCTCTTGCCCCGCAGATTGACCCGGAGGTCCAGAACCCCCTTCGCCTGGACGCCTACGTGGAAGTCCGTGGGCTCGCCCGTGATGAGGAAATCGCCCGTATGACCGTTCTGTATGAGGACCTCGGCTCCCTTGGGTCCGCCGTACTCCCTCTCTTCGTCCGGGACGATGAGGAGCTCCACCGTCGCGTCGCAGTTCATAGCGTGCAAGTCCTCGATGGCGTACATCATCGCGGCCAGCGCGCCCTTCATGTCGTAGACGCCGCGGCCGTAGAGCTCGCCGTTTTGCTCGTAAGCCTCGAACTGCTCCTCCTCGCCGGGCACGACATCCGCGTGACCGTGAAGGAGGATCTTGGGACTCCCCGATCCTATCCGCACCACGAGAGAGGTCAACTCGCCGTGCGGTCCCGCGCCCTTGTACCCGACCGTATCCAGTCCCCGCGCCTCGAACCAGCCCTTGATGAAGTCAATCGTAGACTCGGCCGCCCCTGGCGTGTAAGACCGGTAGCGGACGAGCCGCCGGGTGAGTGCCAGCACCTCGGTCTTGTTCGTCGCTATCGTCAGCTGTAAACTCCGTTTTGGCTACGAGTTACGGATATGCGTACATCCTATCAACAGTTCCGTTAACCGTCCCACCAGCTTCATCACGTTTCCGTAAAGCAGCGCGACGCCCACGCCGATCGCCAAGGCGAGGAAGACGCTCAGCACAGCTAGGCTCCTTAGCGACGATTGATTCATTACTACAATCCCGCTTGTTCGAACTTTGGCAGGGTTGCTCCCCGTCGCTCGTAGTGACACGCTATCGCTGGCGCTTGTCCGTAGGGTCGAGACGCCGACCAGGGCAGCATGAATTCCCTATCTAATCGCATGAAAACACCCCTCGGTGAGAATCGACCTGGCAGAAACGGGCACCTCCTTCTGTAGTACTAGTAGCCAGCGGGTTGAGTGAAGACCGAACAGGAATTTCGGTTGCTAATGCTGTTGACAACGTTTTCTCGTTAGTTAGACTAATCTGCAAACAGCTTCAAGACGTGTGTCACTTTGGGGGTTAGCACTAGCGGATCAGTAGGGGCGCTTGGGAGAGGAGAAACGGCATTGGCTTTTGTTATAACCGAGGCGTGTATCGGCACGAAGCAGGCTGCCTGCGTGCAGGTGTGCCCGGTTGACTGCATCTACGATGCCGGTGACCATTACATCATCAACCCCGCAGAGTGCATCGACTGCGCCATGTGTGAGCCCGAGTGTCCGGTGGAGGCCATCTACCCCGACGACGAGGTCCCCGAGGACATGCAGCACTACATTACCAAGGCCCACGAGTTCGACTACTCGGAGATTGCGCCAGGCTTCGCGAGCAATTAGTCGGGTAACTCTTTAGGGGGCAACGGATCATGTCCGAGATGAAGCAACGCAGCCTCGAAGAAGTAAAGGCCTTGAGCGCCGAAGAGGCCGTGGAGATCATGCGCCAGGCCGGCATAGTCGGCGCGGGGGGTGGCGGGTTCCCGACGTACTTCAAGTACAAGGCCCCCCAGCAGCACCTGATGGTCAACGCCACCGAGAGCGAGCCCGGCTACTGGGCGGACAAGCTGGTACACAAAGAGCACCTCGAGGAGTTCCTCCAACTCTTCGAAGCGATGAAGGCCATCTTCGGGTTCGAGCAGGTGAGCCTGTGCGTGCACGAGAAGGACCGAGAGTGGTTCGCCGACTACGCCGAGCGTGCCGGCGACCTCTACGATATGCGCTACGCGCCGAACACGTACGCCATGGGCGAGGAGAAGAACCTCATTAAGGGGGTTACCGACACCAAGGTGCCCCGGTTCATGGACACGCCCGACGGGAAAAGGCGCCCGGGGTTGCCCTTGGACGCGGGGATAATCATGAACAACTCGGAGACCTTGCTCAACGTCTACAGAGCGCTCTTCTTGGGCAAACCCTTCACCACGAAGTTCTTGCAGGTCTACGGCGAGGAGACGGAGATAAAGGTCTACGAGACGCCGATAGGGGCGTCCTTTGCGGAGATCCTCGGGATAGCGGGGATAGACGTCGAGAATTCGGGGCACCTCGCGGTGGTCGACGGGGGGCCGTACCTGCACGAGAAGGGCATAGATGAGCTAGGGACCGGTGACGCCTACGTCAAGCGAACGACGAACGCCCTCTTCGTACTCCTCAGGTACAAGCAGGGCAAGGAGTACGCCGACATAGAGTCCGATCCCCCTGAAGAGGGTATCGTCTCTTTGGTCGGCAATGTCTCGGGGGCACACGTGCCCTTGGGCGGCCCTGTCTTGACGCCGGCCGAGCCGATCGTCTCCGAGGGCGACGAAGTGGAGTACGAACAGAAGATAGGAGAGCCGGTCGATGAGGGTTTCAGCGTCGGCGTCTGGGCGAGCGTGGGGGGAACGATCTCCTCGATCGAGAACGACCTCGTCGCCATCGCCGGCGGCGCGATAGCTCAGGAGGAGGCAGAAACCGAGGCCGAGGGCGAAGCGGAGCGCGCGAGGCCAAGGCCGAGGTAAGGCCACCCGCAACAGAGGGCCGGTGCGCAACGCCCTGACCCTCCGCATGCTCTACCCACTGATCTCCTTCCCCTGACTACCGAATAAACTAGTACGGTGGTATTGGTGCTTCGTTTCTCAAAAGCGGTGAAACTTCTTTGCGCCCAAGTTCCCTATACACCAACGAGGGTTCGCCCCGCTCTAGCTCCGGAACCCCCGGCGCGGTCGTCCGGTCGAGCATCATCGTAAGATCCTCAACACAATCTTTCCTACTTGCGCATGGGAGCTCACTGGCACGACCTGCTCGAACGCTACAGCCCCTGACAGACGGCCGCTTCTGCCGTTGGCAGAGAGAGCCCGGTAGAGGGTGCTCGAAGAGCCGCAGAGGCAGAAGGATCGTTCGGGGGAGGTAGGGTGGAAGATGCGCATCCTCGGCGAGACCAGCTTGCTGATGAGCCCGCACGTCGCCAGGGCAAAGGGTACACGGGAAAGCGGACGAGCCCTACGGCAACCACCGCATCCTCGCCTGGCCGAAGGGGAAGAGTATACAAGCGCTCATACCCCATATCGGCAATAAGAAGTGCCAGAAGAGCCTGATAGCGCGCTTCAGGCAGTACACGCGCATCGCAACGAGAAGACGGCGGCTGGCTACCTCTTGTCGGTGTTACCCTAGCGCCGTAGAACGGGTTCGACCCCGAAGGCGACAGTGGCGCCCAAAGACGTGAGCTTCTCCTCGAAGCCCTCATAGCCGCGCAAGATGTGGCGAGCGCCATCTACGATCGTAGTGCCCTCCGCAACGAGACCGGCCACGACGAGGGCCGCTCCGCCCCTCAAGTCCGGTGATTGGACGATGGTGCCGGAGAGCTTTCTCGGGCCCCTCACCAGGGCCCGGTGGCCACCGAAGAGATCTATGCCGGCGTTCATCCGGTTGAGCTCTTCGGCGACCTGGAGTCGGTTCTCGTAGACGTTCTCGGTGATGATGCCGGCTCCGGAGGTGCGCGTCAGGAGCACCATCATCTGGGCCTGCAGGTCGGTGGCAAAACCGGGGAAGGGCAGGGTGGAAACGTCAGCGCTCCCTAAAGCCTCCGGGTCTTCCACCCGCACCCGGATGCCGCCTTCGACGCTCTCCACGTCCACGCCCATCTCGCGGAGCTTGACGAGTTCCATCTTGAGGTGAGAAGGATCGGCGCCCCTCACCAACACGTCACCGCCCGCGGCAGCGATCGCCATTACGAAGGTGCCGGCCTCTATACGGTCCTTCAGCACCGCGTGCTCGACGGACCTGAGCTCGTCCACGCCCTCGATGAGGATGCGTCCCGTGCCGGCGCCGTAGATCCGGGCGCCCATCAGGTTCAGGAAGTCCGCGAGGGCCACGACCTCGGGCTCGCGGGCACCGTTCTCGATGATGGTGGTGCCGCTGGCCAGGACGGCAGCCATCATCACGTTCTCGGTCGCGGTGACGCTCGGGTACTCGAAGTTGACCTCCGCGCCACGCAAACCTCGCGGGGCCTCGGCCTTGATGAAGCCGTGATCCAGGCCAACCTCCGCCCCCAAAGCCCGCAGGCCGTCGAGGTGTAAGTTGAACTTTCTCAAACCCAAATTACACCCGCCTGGCGCCGAGACCTCGGCCTCCCCGAAGCGGGCGACCAGCGGTCCCAAGACCACGATGCTCGCCCGCATCTGGCGCACGAGATCGTAAGGGGCCGTATAGGAGCCTACCTCCGAAGCGTCGATGGAGAGCGTGTTCCCAGAGAACTCGGAGCCGGCGCCGAGCCCGTCGAGGACGGCGAGCATCGTCTCCACGTCTTTTATCCGCGGCACATCGTGGAGCACAGTGCGCCCGGGGGCCAGTAGCGCCGCCGCGACGAACTTCAGGGCCGCGTTCTTGGCCCCGGAGACCGCCACCTCGCCGTAGAGTCGGTTTCCTCCCTCTACGTAGAACCTCTCCACCGCAGATCCTCCCTGGTGCGCCCTTCTTTTTCTTTTAGAGCCCAGAGCTTACCTGAGCACGCGCCGACACTATGCGGGACGAACGTTACAGAACGGCTTCACCCGCGTAACGCATTCATTACGATCGGGTGCGCCCCCAGATCCATCGGCAAGATCCGGCCCTACCCCTCGCCGTACTCGCGCGCCACGCGCGCCAGGTTCTCCCCGATGGCGCGACGGCGCTCTACCTCGGACTGTCTCCTCTCGTCATCCTCGGGGATCTCCGACAGCTCGTTCTCGGCCTCCTCGACGCGGCTCTCGGCCTCGCTAACGTCTATCTCGTCGGGGGGCGCGGCCTCTTCGACCAGGATCTGCACCAGGTTCTCGGAGACCTTGAAGAAGCCGTCGGAGGTTGCGAAGACATACCTCTGGTCGTCTTGCGTGATCCTGACGGCCCCGATCTCCACCATAGAGACCACCGGCGCGTGGTCTACCATCACACCGATGTCCCCGTCTGCGATCCTCGCGACCACCAGGTCCGCCTCGCCGTCGTAGAGCACCCTCTCGGGCTCGATGACCCTACAGAAGAGCTGGCGCCCCTCCCCGCTCTGGCCCTCGGACAACTAGCTCTCCTCGTCTTCCTGCTCTTCGCCGTTCTCGGAGCTCTCTTCTTCCTCCTGCTCCTCTTCTTCCTCCTCCCCCCTCATGCCGCGGGCCTTCTCCACAGCCTCGTCTATGTTGCCGACCATATAGAATGCTTGCTCGGGCAGCTCGTCGTGCTTACCTTCCACGATCTCCTTGAAGGAGCGAATATTCTCCTCCATTTCCACGAACTTGCCCTCCATGCCCGTGAACTGCTGGGCTACGAAGAAGGGTTGCGAGAGGAAGCGCTGAAGGCGGCGTGCTCGACCGACGATGATCTTGTCCTCCTCGGAGAGCTCCTCCATGCCGAGGATGTTGATGATGTCCTGCAGCTCCCTGTGGCGCTGCATGATGTGCTGCACGCCCTGGGCAACCTGGTAGTGCTCGTCGCCCACCACGCTCGGATCCAGGATCGTCGAGGAAGAGTTCAGCGGGTCCACCGCCGGGTAGATGCCCTGCTCAGCGAGGTCGCGCGTCAGCTCCACCGTCGAGTCGAGGTGGGTGAAGACGGTGAACGGGGCCGGGTCGGTGTAGTCGTCCGCCGGTACGAAGACCGCTTGGAAGCTAGTGATCGAGCCCTGCTTTGTCGAGGTGATCCGCTCCTGCAGCCGGCCCATCTCGGTAGCGAGGGTAGGCTGGTAGCCGACCTCCGATGGCATCCGACCCATGAGGGTCGAGACCTCGTTTCCGGCCTGGACGAAGCGGAAGATATTGTCGATGAAGAGGAGCACATCCTGGCCCATCTCATCCCGGAAGTACTCGGAGAGGGTAACGCCGGTGAGGCCCACACGGAAGCGGGCGCCGGGCGGCTCGTTCATCTGGCCGAAGACCATTGCCGTATTCTGCATAACGCCGGCTTCCTGCATCTCGTCGTAGAGCTCGTGCCCCTCGCGCGTGCGCTCCCCCACCCCGGCGAAGACGCTCGTCCCCTCGTACTGAAGGGCGATGTTGTTGATGAGCTCGGTAATTATGACCGTCTTGCCGACGCCGGCGCCGCCGAAGAGGCCTACCTTACCGCCGCGCAGCACCGGGCAGAGGAGGTCTATGACCTTTATGCCCGTCACGAACTGCTCGGACTGGGTGGAGAGACCCGTGAACGCGGGGGACGGGCGGTGTATGGGCCAGTGATCGTCCGCGCCCTCGACCTCGCCCTGCTCGTCTATGGGGTTGCCGAGCACGTCCAAGAGGCGCCCGAGGACCGCCTGACCGACCGGCACCGCGATCGGCTGTCCGGTGTCCCTGGCCTCCAGGCCGCGGCTCATGCCGTCTGTGGAGCCCATCGCGACCGTGCGGACCACGTCGTCGCCGACGATCTGCTGGACCTCCAGCGTCACCTCACCGGACTCGCCGTTCTCGCCTTCGATCTCGACCTTGAGAGCGTTGAAGATCTCGGGGATCTCCTCCTCGTTAAACCGGACGTCTACCACGACCCCCTTGATCTCGACGACCTCTCCGACGCCCTCTACTCTTTCTCGAGGCTCTTCCCGGGTCGCGGTCTGCTGCTGACCGCCGGCTTGGCCGCCGGCCTGACCGTTCCCTTGCTCGCCACGGGCGCCGTCACCTGACTGTTGCCCGGTGGCCTGTTGCGATCCCGAAGCCTGCTCGGGAGCCTGCGGGTCTCTAGGGATGCTAAAGTGCTCTCTCTTATCGCCTTCGCTCACGCAGGGTCCTCCTGTTCCAAGGTCGTTCTAGCTGCCGAGGGCTTCGGCGGCCGAAGCTATCTCGATAATCTCCTGGGTTATCGCCGCCTGGCGCATCTTGTTCATCTGCATCGTAAGCTCGTCGGCCATCTCGTTCGCCGCCTCGGTTGCGCTCTGCATCGCCGTCATCCTGGCCCCGTGCTCTCCGGCCGCGCTCTCCAGGAGCGCTCGGAACACGAGCGTCTCCACGTACTTCGGCACCAGACGCTCGAGGAGCTCCTCGGGCTCGGGGATGAACTCGAAGGGGATGTCCGACGTGTTGTCCTCCTCTTCCCCGTCCTCTTCGTCCTCCGAGGCTATGGGGAGGATGCGAGTGACCGTGGCCCGCTGGGCGAGCGCGCTGTGGAAGCGGTTGTAAACCAAGTAGACCTCGTCGGCCTCCTCATCCTCGAAGAGCTGCGTGAGGCGTTGACCGATCTCCCGAGCCTTCTCGTAACTCGGGCTGTCGGAGAACCCCACGTAAACTTCATCGAGGTTCATTCTCCGAAACTTGAAGAACTCCCTCGCCTTGCGACCGGTCGCGACCTGCACGATCTCCGCGCTCTGCTCCTGGCGTAACGACATTGTTCGCCTCAAGACCTGCGCGTTGAACGCCCCGGCGAGACCTCGGTCGGACGTGACGGTGCAAATAGCGACGTTATTGACCTCGTCCCGCCCGACGAGGAGCGGGGTGTCGCTCTGGGCCCTGTCCGCGATGTCCCGCATCATCTCCTCGACGTTGTCGGTATAGGGCCGCGCCCTGTCGAGGTGAGCCCGGGCCTTGTTGAGCTTGATGGCCGAGATCGTCTGCAGCGCCTGCGTCATCTTGGCCGTGTTCTTGACCGACTGGATCTGGCGCTTTAAGTCCTGAAGCGACAAGCTCTAGCCCTCCTGCGAGCCGTTCTCCGAAGAACCTTCACCTTCCTCTTCGTTCTCTTCGTTTCCGGCTGAGACGTCGACGATGCTCTCTGTCTGAGGCTCGTAGCTTTCGTTGAACTTATTGATGGCGTCCTTGAGCCTCTCTTCGTCCTCGTCGGAGAGCTCCTGCGATTCTCGAACGCTGTTCAGGAGCTCCTCGTGGCTGTTCCTCATGTACTCCCGGAACTGGCCCTCCCAGTCGGGAATGTTGTCCGGCTCGATCTCGTCGACGAGGCCGTTGGTGACCGCGTAGATCGCGACGACCTGCTCCTCGACCGGCACGACGTCGTGCTCCTTCTGCTGCAGCATGTTCATGGTCCGCTCGCCGCGAGCCAAAGCCTCCTGGGTGGACTGGTCCAGGTCGCTCCCGAACTGGGCGAAGCTCTGCAGCTCAAAGTACTGGGCCAGGTCTAGCCTCAGCGTGCCGGCGGTGTCTTTCATGGCCTTGATCTGGGCGCTGCTGCCTACGCGGCTCACCGAGTTGCCGACGTCGATGGCCGGCCGCTGGCCGGAGTTGAACATGTCGCCGTCGAGGAAGATCTGTCCGTCCGTAATGGAGATGAGGTTCGTCGGGATGTAGGACGAGATGTCCCCACCCTTGGTCTCGCCTATCGGCAGCGCCGTGAGTGATCCGCCGCCGAGATCGTCCGACAGCTTGGCCGCCCGCTCCAAGAGGCGCGAGTGCAGGTAGAAGATGTCGCCGGGGAACGCCTCGCGCCCCGGTGGACGCCTCAAGAGGAGCATCAGCTGCCGGTAGGCGTTGGCGTGCTTCATCAAGTCGTCGTAGATGATCAGGGCGTCCTCGCCCTGCTGCATGAAGTACTCGCCGATGGCGCATCCCGAGTAGGGCGCCAGGTAGTGGAACGTCGCCTCCTGAGAGGCGGGTGCGTTGACGACGACCGTATAGTCCATCGCCCCGTACTCCTCGAGCGTGCTCACGATCCCCGCCACGGTCGAGTCCTTCTGGGCGATGGCGACGTAGATGCATTTCACGTTCTGGTCGCGCTGATTGATGATGGTGTCTATGGCGATCACGGACTTGCCGAGCTTGCGGTCGCCCAGGATCAGCTCGCGCTGCCCGCGCCCGATTGGGACCATGGAATCTATAGCCTTGATGCCGGTCTGCAAGGGCGTATCCACGTCCTTGCGGCTGATAACCCCGCTGGCTATCTGCTCGACGTGGCGGTTCTCGTCGGCCTCGATCTCGCCTTTCCCGTCCATGGGCCTGCCCAGGGCGTCCACGACCCGGCCCAACATGCCATTCCCTACGGGTATGCTAGCCAAGCGCCCCGTGCGCCCAACGGTGCTCCCCTCGCGGATGTGCCGGTCCTCGCCGACTATAACGGCACCGACGTTGTCCTCTTCGAGGCTGAGGGCTATGCCCATCACCGTCTCGCCACGGTTGTCCTCGAACTCGAGCATCTCCTGGTACATCACATTCGAGAGACCATGCACCTGCGCGATCCCGTCCCCGACCTGCAAAACCTGGCCGACCTCCTCGGTGCGAGTCCGGCTCTCGTAATCCGTTATGGCGCCCTTCAAGATGGAGGAGATCTCCTCCGGCCTCAACCTACCCACTAAACGCTACCCCTCTCCAGCATCGTCTCCCGGAGGCCCTGCAACCGCCCCCGCACGCTTCCGTCTATCCGTGTCTCACCGAACCTGAAGACCGCGCCGCCCACAAGGTCCGAGTCTACGTTAGTCTCCAGCACCACCTCGCGCCCGTCGAGGATCTCTCCGAGCCGGGACCTCACCCGGTCGAGCGTATCGTCGGAGAGCTCGACCGCCGTTACGAACTCAACCTCCACCTTACCTTGATACTCCTTGACGAGGTCCTCGTAGCGCGGCAAGACTTCTTCCAGGATCTCCGTCCGGCCATTGTCCACGAGCACCTTGAGGAAGTTCGTCGTCGAGCTGGTCATCTCCTCTGTCAGGGCGTCTATGGCCCTGCGTTTCTGCCCCTCGGGGATCTGTACCCCATAGAAGAAGGACCTTAGCTCTTCGCTCTCGTGGAGGGCGTCCACGAACTCCTTGAGGTTTTCGAGGGTCTCTTCGAGCTCCCCGCGTTCGCGGGTGGCCCCGAAGAGCGCCTGGGCGTAGGTGGATACCGCGCTCAATCGCTACCCTTCACTCCCAGCCGAGGCCCCAGCGACCTCAGCCTCCAACTCATCGAGGGCCTCGGAGATCAAGCGCTCGTGGTCATCACTATCTATAGAGCGTCCCAAGATCTGCTCGGAGGCTTGTACCACCATGCCGGCGACCTCCTGCCGGACCTCACGCAGCGCCGACTCCCGCTCGCGGTTTATCTCCTCGCGGGCCCTCTGGATGATCCGGTCGGCCTCCTCGCGGGCTTCTTTCTTGGCCCGCTCACGCTGGGCCTCGCCTTGCTGACGAGCCTCGTCACGAATCTGGCGGGCCTCCTCGCGGGCCTCGTTGATCTGCTGCCGGTACTCCTCGAGAAGCTCGCGGGCCTCTCTCCTCGTATTCTCAGCCTCGTCTATGGCCTGCTCGATGGACTGCTGGCGACGCCGGATCTGGTCCCGAATCGGCGGGTACACGAACCAATAAAGCAGGGCGAGCAAGATCGCGAAGGTCACGCTCTCCCAAAAGATCAGGCTGAAGTTGCCGAGATCGAAAATGCCCGTTGTGTCCATACGCCCTCCTCTTCCCTTGCCCTCGCTACCTTACGCCTCAGAGCACGAAGGCTATGAGGAGGGCGAAGACGATACCGTAGAGCGCGAAAGCCTCGACGAGCCCTATCCCGAGGAACATCAGGGTCCTGGTCTGCTCGAAGGCCTCCGGCTGGCGGTGGATGCTCGCTATGGTCTGGCCAATCAGGTAGCCCATCCCCGCCCCCGGCCCGATGACCGCCGTGCCGGCCGCGACGCCGACCCCGACGTACCTGAGCTCCTGCTGCAGTAGCGCCAACGTTCCCACGGTTTCCATGAACTCCATCTGCTCCGCTCCTCTCTCTACTTTTTCTCGATGATGGTTCTTAGTGAGACTCGCCGGCGTTCATCGCCAGCTCGATGTAAACCTGCGTCAGTATAGCGAAAATGTAAGCCTGAAGGACCGCGACGAAGATCTCGAACGCGTAAAGCACCACTGACAGGGGCACTGAGACGAACGCCATGAAGGTCCCAAAGTACAGGATGAAGCTGAGGAAGACGAAGATGATAAGGTGCCCCGCCAGGATATTGGCGTAGAGCCGCAACCCAAGCGTGAGCGGCTTGGTGAACTCCTGCAGGATCTCGGTGAAGAACATGAACGGCACCAGAAGTGGCTTGAGCGGCAACCCGGGGATGATGAAGCTCTTGAAGTAGGGCCCAACGCCGTTGCGTCTGATGCCCTGGTATTGGGTGAGGACGAAGGTCAGGAATGCCAGGGCCATGGTGAACGAGATGTTGCTCGTCACCGGGTAGCTGTTCGGGAAGAGACCGATGAAGTTTAGCGTCAGCAGGAAAACGAAGATGGAGAGCGTGTAGGGGAACCACTTCCTCCCCTCCTCGCTCATCTGTCCGCCGAGCTGGTTCCTCCCGAAGCCGTAGAGCTCCTCCACGATCACCTGGTAAGCCCCGGGCCGGTCCTTCAAGAGCCTGCTCCCGACGAACAGGATCAAGAATGTTACCGCTGCCCCAAGGAACAAGAACCAAACGATCTTGTTTATAGAGAGGTCCACCGGCCCGAGGTGTATCGGAACGACCCAGGTCTCCTTGGCAGTCTCCCAAGTGTGCAGGATCTCGTGCCGCACCTCCTCCTGGCTCTGCTGCATGAGCGCCAGCGTACCCATCAAGCTCCTATCCTCCGTTCTACTCTCTCACGCACCGCACGCCCGACGTCACGCCCTGCGCCCGCCCTGCCCAGCAACACCCCCGGCAGGAGCACCACGTTCTCCGCCAAGTAAACCCCGACGAAACCGGCCAACATGGCGGCCACCGGCCAGAGGTCCAGGTACGCGGGAACCCCCAAGGCTCCCGCGGCAAAACCCAACCGTGCAGCGAAAGAGGCCGTCCCAATCATCATCCCGGCGGCCTTGGAGCCCCCCGTCAGCAGCGAGACCGTGAGCGCGGTCGAGACGAAGCTGACTATACCCGCACCGACGCCGTAAAGAACCGCCCCAGCGTGCGCCGCACCAAACAAAAACCAGACCACCGCACCTATCAAGGCCGCCCCCACGGCAACCCAGGCTGCGTACCGCAATGCCAGCCGCCAGTGGGCGCTCATCCGTCACCCAGCTTCTTGAGCCGCAGGTACACGTAGTACAGTCCCCCGGCGAACCCTACTCCGAGGCCCACGAGGAGGAAGAGTGGTAGCGTCCCCAAAGCCCCATCCACGAAGAAACCGCCCCCGGCGAGGACGCCAAGAATCAGTATGAAAGCGAACCCGAGACCGATATAGCGGGCAGGGTTGTTACCCGCATTGTTCCCGTGAGAATCGGTGCTCGGCATCAACCAAACTATACCGCATCGACCAAAATGTTGCAAACAGTTTCAATCTCCGGCTAACACCGCTATCAAGGCCCGGTCCGTACCGCGTCGTAGCGGAGCTGCACCATCTTGAGGCCACCTTCGGTGGCGAGCTCCACGGCCAGAGGGTCCGGGTAACCGCCCGCGTAGCGTACCTCTTGGATGCCGGCGTTCATGATCATCTTCGTGCAGAGCAGGCAAGGCTGGTGGGTGCAGTAGAGGACGGACTCGCGCACCGATACGCCATGGTAGGCAGCTTGAATGATGGCATTCTGCTCGGCGTGGAGCGTGCGCTGGCAACTCTCCCGGCCGTCCACGACCCGTATGAGGCATCCTACATCCTCGCAGTGCGGCATCCCCGCGGGGCTCCCGTTGTAGCCGGTGGCGAGGATCCTCTTGTCGCGCACGACCACGGCGCCGACGGCCAGGCGCGGGCAGGTGGAGCGGGTCGCGACCTCATGGGCGATGCGCATGAAGTACTCGTCCCACGAAGGACGGATCTTCTTTAGCGTGGCGTGTTCCTCGCTGGTGTCCACCGAAGTGTCCTTAAAGCGTTCCATACAACCTATCCCCCGCGTCGCCTAACCCCGGCACGATGAACGCCCGTTCGTCGAGCTCCGGGTCCACGGCAGCAGCGTAGAAGTTCACGTCGGGGTACTCGTTCGTCACCCGCTCGGCACCGGGTGCAGCGGCTACGGCGTGCAGGCAGGAGATCCACCCGGCCCCGTACCCCTTGAGCTTGCCCAAGGTCGCCGACAGGCTCCCGCCGGTAGCGAGCATCGGGTCCAGGACCAATAGTAGGTACTCGTCCAGGTCGTGGGGCAGGTTGACGTAGTACTCGACCGGCTCGGCGGTCTCCTCGTCCCTTTGCAAGCCCATGAAGCCGACCGTCGCTTCGGGCAGGAGGGCGAGAGCCCCTTCGAGCATCCCCAAGCCCGCCCGCAGCACCGGCACCAGGCACACGGGTTTGGAGATCTCCTCGACCTCCGTCTCCGCCAAAGGGGTTCTGATGCGCGCGGCGTTCGTCGGCATCGTGCTCGCGGCCTCGGCGACCATGATGAGAGAGAGCTCCTTCATAGCCTGCCTGAACTCCGGCGTGCCGGTATTCTCGTCGCGCAAAGCCTTGAGCTTCTGGCGAGCGAGCGGCCCGTTCACGACGCGGAGGTTCCTCGCCTCAAGCATAGAGCGGATAGGCCTCCGTAAGCGCCGCGACCCTTTCTCTGAGACCTTCGGTCTCCCCATGCGCAGCCCTGGAGATTATCTCCGCTATCTCGCGCATCTCTTCCTCGCCCATCCCGCGCGTGGTCATCGCCGCCGTCCCGAGCCTCACGCCGCTTGTCACCGTCGGCGGCTCGGGATCTCCAGGGACCATGTTCTTGTTGCACGTGACCCCCACCCGCTCCAAGAGCTCCTCGAGCTCCTTGCCGTTTGTACCCGTGCCCCTCAGGTCCACGAGCATCAGATGGTTGTCCGTACCGCCGGAGACGAGGTTCAAGCCCCCTTCGAGCAGGCCCTCGGCCATCGCCCGCGCGTTGTCCACTACCTTCCGGGAGTAGTCCTTGAACTCGGGCCTCATGGCCTCCCCCAAGGCGACGGCCTTGCCCGCGATGGCGTGCATGAGGGGACCGCCCTGAATGGCGGGGAAGACGCGGCTGTTGACCTTCTTGGCGAACTCGTCCCGGCAGAGGATCATGCCGCCGCGCGCACCCCGGAGCGTCTTGTGCGTAGTGGTTGTGACGATCTCGCAGTAAGGGATCGGGGAAGGGTGCACGTCCGCGGCGATGAGGCCGGCGATGTGGGCCATGTCGGTGAGAAATACCGCCCGGGCTTCATCGGCGATCTCGCGGAAGCGGTCGAAGCGGATGACGCGCGGGTAAGCGCTCGCCCCCGCAATGATCATGCGCGGCCTCTCCCGAAGGGAAATCTCACGCACCTGGTCGTAGTCTATGTACCCGTCATCACCGACCCCGTAGTGGACGAACTCGTAGGTGCGCCCCGAGAAGTTGAACTTGGCCCCGTGCGTGAGATGCCCCCCGTGCGCTAGGTTCATGGCGAGGACCTTTTCTCCCGGCTCAATCAGGGCTGCGTAAGCCGCCTCGTTGGCTTGGCTTCCCGAGTGCGGCTGCACGTTCACGTGCTCTGCCCCGAAGATCTCCTTAGCCCGCTCGATGGCCAGGGTCTCGACCTTGTCCACCTGCTCGCAGCCTCCGTAGTACCGCTTGCCAGGATAGCCCTCCGCGTACTTGTTCGTCAGCACCGAGCCCTGCGCTGCTAAGACGGCCGGTGATGTGAAGTTCTCGCTGGCTATCAGCTCTATCGTCTTCCGCTGGCGCTCGAGCTCCCCGTCGAGCGCCTCCTGAACTTCGGAGTCAACCTCGGTATACGGTCCTATCACTTCTACCTCCGCTTCAGGTTTAGCTTTCGTTGCGCGGGCCACGGCAGCTCTCTCGCAGGCGATCTCGAGTTCTGCTCGGTGCCACGCGTCTAGCTCAATCTCCATTCGCGCGAGACTGTGCGCTCCTCGTTGCCACAAACACAAGGAGTATAAACGCTGCCCGCAAGCGTTGCTTTTAGGTCTTAACTCCTGAAGGGCGCCGTCTGTGTCCTCCCTACTACGCCGGATTGGTCAGTCGCGTTAGCTCGTCTCCGGTAAGGCTCTTCGTAGCGCGCAAGAGCCTTACCTGTCCCCTCGAGAGGTCCACGACTGCCGAGGCTTCCCCGCTGCCCGGCTGACCTCGGACGGCAAAGCCCACGACAGCGGAGACACGTGGGTCCACATCTTCAAGGCCGTGCGGCGCTGGCTCCCCGGAGAGGTTGGCGCTCGATGCGTGAAGTGGTCCTCCGTATTCGGCGAGAATCGTCTGGACGACGGGATGTGCGGGCACTCGAACGCCGACGGTTCCGTTTCGGGCGTCGAGCACCAGGGTGAGCGGGCCAGGCCAGAAGCGCTCTGCCAATAGGCGGGCGAGCGGGGGAACGTTTCGCGCAAGCGCGAAAGCCTCCTCTGCCGAGGCGCAGAGGAAGGCGATGGGCTTGTCGGGATCGCGGCCTTTGATCCCGAAGAGCCTCGAAAGCCCGGCCTCTCCCGCCACGAGCCCGACGACCGTCTCCGTCGGCACGAGCCCCACCTTCCCTTCTAGCAACAACCTTCCGGCCTCCGCCGCGGAGACGTACCTCAACCCGAACCCCAACGCAGCTGTACGGTCCGGCGCGTCCCAGTCAGGTCCCGATGCGTCCCCAAGATATCGTAACTGGCGCACCGCCCCAATTCGAGCACCGCCTCCGCCTGACCGTCCCCCACCTCCAGCACCACGTCTGCCCTTTCCGCCAACAGCGGGGATGACTCGGCGAAGATGCGCCGGTAGAAGTTCAGGCCGTCCGGGCCACCATCGAGCGCGACGTGTGGGTCCCAGTCACGGACCTCGGGCGCGAGCTTCGGGATGTCCGCCCTTCGTACGTAAGGCGGGTTGGAGACGAGCACTTCGACGCCGCGTAAGAGGCCATCGAGGCCGGAGACCAGATCAGCTTTGTGAAACCTGATCGCTACCCCTGACCTCTCGGCGTTGCGGCGGGCGATCTTCAAAGCGCCCTCAGAGCTGTCGGTGGCGTGGACGTCGCAGGAGGGGCGCTCCTGGGCAATGGAGACAGCGATGGCGCCGGTGCCGGTGCCGAGGTCCAGGATGCGGCAAGATCCGCCCCGGCGGTCCACGGCTTCTAGCGTGGCGTCCACCACGCTCTCGGTGTCGGTACGAGGTATCAAGGTGTGCTCGTCGAGCTCCAGCCGTAGATTACGGAAGTAGGCGTAGCCGAGAATGCGCTGCACGGTCTCGCGCTTCTTGCGCCGCGAGATCCAGGCTT
>JALZFJ010000271.1 GCA_030867425.1 Actinomycetota bacterium
CGCCCCACCCTAGGACCGCCGCAAACGACAGCGAGGCGACGAAATCCAACGCGCTCTTCAGGGCGAGCAAGCTGTAGTCTCTCGTGAAGCCGTCTTCGAGGGAGCCCAGGATCGTTAAAGGCCCCACACAGAAGATCAGGCTCGTCGTTACGAACGCCCGGCTCACGGGGCTCTCGCCCTTCGACAACTGCTTCTGGAGGTAAGCCCCGAAACGCTTCAGGGCATCGTCTATGCCCAAGAACTCCCCGATCACGAGCCCCAGTATCACGCTGAGCAGCGGCACTAGCGGGTTGTCGAACTCAAGAAAGTTAGAGACCCCGATCAGGAGCGTCACGATCCCGATCGCCCGCATCGCCGTCTCCCGCATCCTCTCCGGTAGCTTCGCACCCACGAGTGATCCGATACCGCCGCCGACGAGGACGGCGACGACGTTTATCGCTGTTCCCAAGCCCATAGTAGAGGAGTATAGGCCACGACAGCAGTAGCGGTCACTTCTGTATAATTCGCGGCATCGTTGGAAGCGTCACGGGGGTTTCTTGGTTTGGATCTTTACGAGTATCAAGGCAAGGAACTGTTGCGGCGGTTCGACGTAGAGACGCTGGAGGGTAGCGTGGCCACCACTCCCGAGGAGGCGCGCGCGGCCGCCGAGCAGCTCGGCGGCCCGGTGGCGGTGAAGGCGCAGGTACTCACCGGCGGTCGCGGCAAGGCTGGAGGGATCAAGGTTGTCGAAGAGCCCGAGGACGTCCAAGAGGCGGCCCGACAAATACTCGGGATGGACATAAAGGGGCATAAGGTACGACAGGTGCTCGTAGAGGCCGGGGTCGAGATCTCGACCGAGATGTACCTCTCGATCATGGTGGACCGGGCGGCGAAGAAGCCCCTGATCCTGTTCTCCTCCGAGGGCGGTGTGGACATTGAGGAGGTCGCCGAGAGGAATCCCGAAGCCATCGTAAGGATTTACGTAGACCCCTTGCTCGGCCTCTTGCCCTACCAGGTCCGCGAGCTCACCTTCTCCGCCGACTTAGAAGGCGACGTCGCCAAGGGCGTGGGCAGGACCTTGAGCAACCTGTACAGGGCCTTCAGCGAGTCCGACGCGAGCCTCGTGGAGATCAACCCACTCGTCGCAACGTCGGATGGTCGCGTTTTGGCCCTGGACGCGAAGGTCACGGTGGACAACTCGAGCCTTTTCAGGCACCGGGACATAGCGGATCTGCACGACGTGGATGCCGCAGACCCCGAGGAGCAGCGCGCGCTCGAAGCGAGCTTACAGTACGTGAAGCTCGACGGCGACGTAGGGATCTTGGGGAACGGAGCGGGGTTGGTGATGAGCACGCTCGACGTGGTAGCGCAGGCCGGCGGGGAGCCGGCGAATTTCTGCGACGTCGGCGGTGGGGCAAACGCAGAGATGATCTCGGAAGCTTTGGACATTGTCACCGCGAACAAGCAGGTAAAGAGTGTCCTCTTCAATATCTTCGGCGGCATCACCCGCGGCGACGAGGTTGCCCGAGGCCTCCTTGAGGCTTTAGAGCGGTCGGAGATAGATCTGCCGATAGTCGTCCGGCTCGATGGCACGAACGCCGAGGAGGGGCGCCAGATCCTGGCGCAGAACACTCCTGAGAACGTCTTTGCGGAAGAGACGATGCTCGACGCAGCGCGCAAGGCTGTGGAGCTCGCGCACGAAAGCGAAGGCAGGTAGCGAACAATGGCGATACTGGTAGATAACGAGACGCGCTTAGTGGTACAGGGCATAACGGGTCGCGAGGGCGGCTTCCATACCGGGCGCATGCTGGAGAGCGGTACGAGCGTGGTGGCCGGGGTGACGCCGGGCAAGGGCGGGCAAGAATACGAGGGCGTGCCGGTCTTCAACACCATGGAGGAGGCAGTAGAGGAGACCGGGGCGAACGCGAGCGTCATCTTCGTCCCGGCCGCGTTCTCGGCGGACGCTATCTTCGAGGCGCTGGACTTCGATATAAGCACGGTCTGCTGTATCACCGAGGGTGTGCCGGTGCACGACATGATGCGGGTCGCTAACTACCTGCGCGTAAAGGACGCGACCCTTATTGGGCCGAACTGCCCCGGCGTCCTCTCACCCGGCAAGGCCAACGTCTCCATCATGCCGAACACCATCTTCACGCCCGGCGGTGTAGGCGTCGTTAGTCGGAGCGGGACGCTGACCTACCAGATCGTCAACGAGCTCACCCAGAGGAACATCGGCCAGAGCACAGCGGTCGGTATAGGCGGCGACCCGATAATCGGGACCGATTTCATCGAGATACTTGAGAAATTCGAGGCGGACCCCGAGACCGAGTGCATCGTGATGATCGGGGAGATCGGAGGCAACGCCGAGCAACGTGCCGCCGAGTACGTCCAGAGCGAGATGCAAACCCCGGTCGTGGCTTACATCGCCGGCTTCACCGCCCCTGAGGGCAAGACGATGGGACACGCGGGGGCCATCGTCTCTGGCGGCGAGAGTACCGCCGAGGCCAAAAGCGAGGCCCTGAGGCGAGCCGGTATCCGGGCCGCAACGAATCCATCGGAGGTCGGGGAACTCATGGCCGAGGCGTTGGGCCAATCTTCTTAGCAGGAGGGATCGGTGTGAGTTACGGGAGTCGGAGGCCCGACAGCAGGAGGGACAGGCGGAGGGTGAAAGGGGCTTCGAGAAGGCCTGAGCCGGAGAGCGCCGACAGGACCTTCTTGGTGGTCGCGGGACTTTTCTTCCTCGGCTTGTTGCTCCTCGTCGCGGCGCTCGCGCTCTTCGGGTAATCTATACCGTCACGGCCGGGGCAGGCAATCGAGGACCTCCCGCCGGATCGGAGTCGCGCTCTCGGCGACCGCCATCCTGGTCGGGCTCGTCATGATCGGGGCAGTCTTTACCCGGTTCGGCCCTTCCCGCAGGTGCGGGCCATCTTCGGCGCGTTGCGGCAGTACTGGGCCATGAGTAGGCAGGCGAAGGTCGACAACGCGGGGCGAAAGCGCTTCGGGCACATCACCCTGTTTGCAACCCTCCTGATCGGCGGCACCCTGACCCTGGGCTTCACTGCCTTGCTTTTGATCGCGGTGGGCGTCCGCGTTTCAGGCCGGGGCTACTGAAGGCCCTGGCGCGGGAGGACGCGCAAGACGGTGGGGCTACAGGCATCCTGCCTTCGTGGCTCAACCGGACCAACCGCTACTACACGCCTTTTTTGGGGCGTGGCCGTGTACGCTATC
>JALZFJ010000292.1 GCA_030867425.1 Actinomycetota bacterium
CGATAACCCTTGAAAGCACATAAACAAGCTAGAATTCCCGACCTGCTAGGATAGGTTAGAACGTACGTGATCTAACTACGAACAGAGAAGGTCGCAGGTTCGAGTCCTGCCGAGCGCGCTTTAGAAATATTACGATCTGTAGGAGTTTTAACGATGTTATCTAACGCGTTCGAGAGCCTTTATCACCCTTATGAAGCGCTTGCGTAGTTCAAGACCTCGCTCGTTAACCTCAGAGTCGCGGACCTGTGCTGCTGCTTTCTCAGGCTCTATGGCGTCTACGTGGGTTACGCCGTATTCCTCGTACACGGCAACCTTGAGCACCGCTAGTGTGGCGGCTCCCAGGTTTGCTCCAGCGGCAAGGCGCATAAACTCTCTATCTACGGCAAGTAATACCTTATACGCCCCTTCTCCATCCAAAAGGGAGGAGAGATCTACCTCCTCTATTACCTCGATATCTGCCTTCTGCAGCTCCTCGCGTAGCTGTCCAACTGCTTCATCGACGACTTGAGGAAGCGTGCCGTAGATGGTAGGTGCAAGCTCCCGCTGGTGCAGCTTGAGCTCCTCGGGATTCGCCTCGTACTTCTCTTCTAGGTAGGAGAGAATCTCACCCGAGTCCGAGAAAATCTTCTCATCGTCCACCAACACCGGGATGGTGCTGTCGCCAGTAATTTCCTCTAGTTCCGTTCGCTTCTCAGCGAAAGCCGAAACGTTTACGGCTTCATAGTCGATTCCTAGCTCTGTAAGCTTGGCACGAACCCGGTGGGAGAACGGACACCATTCGGCCTGATAAAGTTTCATCGTCCTTGCCTCCTCAAGGGTTGGTCGCCATAAATAGTAGCAGCGCCACTGGCAGCGAGCTTGGGGAGCATTAGCCGTCCCCAGTAGCTACTCGTCTCTCTAACAGAAGTTCGACGCCTTACGCCCCTACTCTTTACCGTACTGCGAAGTCAATACAGGCCAGACTCTCAAAGTAAGCGGTTACGGCAACCCGCGCTTGTAAAGGGGAGAGTTGCACTTCTTTTCGGCAACCCGAGGCTCACGGCCGTATCAGGCAGCTATGGTCCTAATGTCAGTCTCCGATACGAGAGTTCCATGGATCGGGCATTTCTCGGCGACCTCCAGGAGCTTCAACCGTTGCTCGGCAGTACGACTCACCCAACTATGAACCCGGCGACGAGGTGGTGCTTACCGGCTGGGACGTAGAAGAACACTGGGGCGGCTACGCCCAGAAGCAGCGCGTCGACCCCGAACGGCTGGTACTGCTGCCGGCGGGCCTCGATGCCAATGGAGCGATGGCCCTTGGCACAACCGGCTTCACAGCCATGCTCTGCGTTCTGAGGCTCGAGGAGGACGGGATCACCCCTGAGTCAGGGACCGTGCTCGTGACCGGCGCTTCCGAGGGCGTGGGCAGCGTAGCGGTTTGTGTCCTTTCGGCTTTGGGTTACGAAGTTGCCGCACTAACTTCCTTTGAGCAAGAGCAAACACAAGACTACTTGCGCTCCCTAGTCGCCTCCGAGGTAGTAAGCGGCCCCGAGTGGTTCGAGGAGCCCAAACCTTTAGGTTTGCTCAACCCTGCAGGGATTGTGCACTCGATGGTGACAGGTGGTGTCAGAAGCAGGTCCTGGAGGCTTCTGGCGCTTTCTACGAGGGTGCCACTCTCTCTGTACGCTTTGAGAGGGCAACGATATTCTCGGCATGCCGCTCGAGCGCCTCTCGGAGCTCCTCCGGTCTCCGCACTATGAAAGAGCATTTCAGGCCGGCCAGCACGCGCGCCACCCAGTCCAGGCTCCAAGTCGAACACCGCAAGAGCGTCCCCTCTTCCGTTTGCTCCAGGGCGAGCCCCACCGCCGGGAGCTGCCAGTGGGCATCCTTCACCCACGTCTTGAGCAGCACCTCGACCGACCACTCATCACCCGGTGTATTGGCCACCGCGCTCAGCACCGCCCCTGGGGAGTCAAAACCCGCTGGGCGCACGAACGTCTCCTCGAGCAGCTCGGCCTCGAGGACCCTGTCCACCCGAAACAGCCGCAGACCCCCGCGCAGGTGGCAGTGGCCGGCCGCATACCAGTATCCGTCTCGTTGCATCACACCGTAGAGGTCCACCGGGCGTTCGGACTCCCCCGCCCACCCGGAGCGGTAGCGCAACCGCACCCTCCTCTGCTCACCCACCGCGGCGGCGAGGGTCAAGAGCGTCTCACTCTTGGCAGGTGCCGCAGGCCTCGCGACGGCGATGGAGACGGTCTCCTCAAGATTATGAATCCGCCCGCGCAGGGCCTCCGGCATCACCCTCTCCAGCTTTGCGAGGGCACCCTCGACGGCTGGCGCTGCACCCGCCAGACCGAGGGTGCGGGCGGCCAAGAGGCCCAGTGCCAGTGCTAACGCCTCCTCGTCGGTGAACATCATGGGCGGCATCTTGTACCCTCGCTTCAAGGAGTAGGCTCCGTAGCGTCCGCGCTCTCCTTCCACCGGCACACCCATCTCCTGGAGCATCACCGCATAGCGGCGCACGGTCCGCTCGCCAATCTCCAGCCTGCGGGCCAGTTCCGGACCGCCGATCCTCCCACGCACCTGCAACAGCTCCAGCATCGAAAGCAGCCTCGTCGTCGGCCGGTTACCGTACACCATTACCACCTTTCCCAAAATTTATCGGAGATTCTAACTAATCCGGAACGGTTTTGACCGCTTTCGCAGCTACGATCACACGGTGATGGAAAAACGACTAGCAAGGAGGCAGTAGTGTCCAAAAGGGACGTGAAACCCTTCAAGGTGAACATCCTGCA
>JALZFJ010000301.1 GCA_030867425.1 Actinomycetota bacterium
TCGATTAATGCCCTCGAATAGCGCAGATGTCAAGTGGTGTGAGGGCCGCCTAGAGCGTTGCCTCTATTCACTAAGTTGCCGACAAGGTGCTTTCCCGGAAACTCACATCCAGCATCTTGCATAACACACATCTTAGAAGGTGGTAGAGAGGCCTCTGAGCCACGTTTGAGGCTAAACCCTACATCTCGAGGATGTGCATATAGAGACGCTACTCCCCATAACCCAAGGGCATGACAATCACAGTACGAAGGCACCGATTACCACAACCACGCCGGCCACCATGAGGGGGTTCGCTTGAAGTATTGAGCACTCACCATCCTGGGTACATCCTGTCTGATAAGAAATCCAGAGAGAGAAAGGGGCTGCAAAGCTTATGCAGCAATTCGGGGCTAGGAACCAGATTAACGCGAGGGTCACGTCGATAAGCAGCGACGAGATTATGTCGCTCGTCAAGTTTGAGGTCGCAGTACCTGCGCAGATGGCCTCTGTGCTTACCACAGAGTCCGTGGAGGATCTCGATCTCAAGGAGGGCGACGAGGTGCAGCTGGTCATAAAAGCGGTTCACGTTTTACCCGTAAAAGGTTAGGAAGCGGGGTAACCTCGGCGATAGTCGCGGTCCCCTATTCACCGGATTGCCGACAAGGCTCGTCGGATTCCTTATATGATGAGGCCCTCAGCCGCTCTTCCTTCAACCTCTCTTGCTGTTCACCAGCTCCCCTTCTATATGGTCCCTCAAGCGAGCCCGCACCGACGAAAGACCTTCAGGCGTTCATCCTCTGTCCCCTCCGCCGCAGCGGGGTCCGGCAGCGACGAATGCACGCGCTGCGCAGCAGCGGGGAAGAATGGGCACGCCTCCTTGGCATCGTCGCAGACTGTGACTACGTAGCCGAAGGGTTCGCCTAGGTACCTGTCCAGGGTTTTAGACTCCTGACCGGAGATGTCTATCGCCAGCTCGCCGATGGCCCTGAGCGCCTGGAGCCTTACATGTGTCGCCTCGGTACCTGCACTGTAGGCTTCGAAGCGGTCCCCGGTGAGGTGCCTCAGGAGGCCCTCCGCCATCTGAGAACGGGCGGAGTTATGAGTGCACAAGAACAGCACCTTGACCCGTCCCCCTAGCATCTCAGCAGCAGCCATCTCCTGCCTGCTTTATCTTGTGCCCGGTGGGAGCCATCAGCAGGTGAGCCACGGTCTCGCCAAGCAGCACGTCGGCGGCCTCCCGGTCGAGTGAGTAGAAGCTCCACTTGCCGCGCTTCTCCTCCTTGACCAGCCCCGCGTCCTTGAGCTTGCGTATATGGTAGGAGACTTTTGACTGCCCCATCCCGAAGTAGTCCTCGAATTCGCAGACGCAGATCCCGGTGTCCTCCTCACCTACCGGGACGCCGAGGTCGGGCAGGTCGCAGCACCCCCTGCCTCCAGCTATCATCCCGAGCATCTTGACCCTCTTGGGGTCCGAAAGCGCTTGACCAAGCGCCACCAGCCTGCTGATCCGCACTTCTTCATCTTCAGTTGTGACCTCACCAGAAACCCTGCCGGCGCTTTGGACCACGGGCATTAGTTCCTGCTTCTGCACCGTATCCTCCTACTTAACCGGCTTCTTAGCCCGAACAAAGGCGCTGGCGGCGGGTACCCTGCGCAGGGCCTCCACCTCCTCAGGACCACTCAGCTGCTCCACGGTCTCGGGGTCGTAGACGTTGGTGACCTCTACGGAGACCTCCTCGAAACCCGACTCCCTTAGGATCTCCTCATACTCACCCTTCTCCATGGCCCCTGAGATGCACCCCGTCCAGGCTTCGGTCTTGCGCAGCACGGACTCGGGCAGGTCCCACTTGCTCCCCAAGAACACCACGTCGGAGACGGCGAACCTGCCACCGGGCTTGAGGACCCTGAACGCCTCGGAGAACACCCTTGGCTTATTAGGGGAGAGGTTGATGACGCAGTTGGAGATGACCACGTCCACGTGATCGCCGGGGAGCGGGACGTCCTCGATCTCTCCCTTAAGGAACTCCACGTTCTCGACGCCGGCCTTCCTCTGGTTCTTGCGGGCGAGAGCGAGCATCTCGTCCGTCATATCTACCCCGTAGGCCTTGCCCCCCGGTGAGACTCGGCGGGCCGAGAGCAGCACGTCTATGCCGCCCCCGCTGCCGAGGTCTAGCACAACCTCGCCCGGCGAGAGCGTCGCCAAGGCGGTCGGGTTACCGCACCCCAGCGAGGCGCTCAGAGCCTCCTGGGG
>JALZFJ010000307.1 GCA_030867425.1 Actinomycetota bacterium
GCACGGCCGCCGTCGGGTAACAACCGGGGTTCGCCACGAGTCTGCCCTCAGGAGCCCCGAAGATCTCCGGCAACCCGTAATGCGCTTCCTTGAGCAACTCCGGGGCGGGATGGTCCCCATACCACTCGTTGTACAGCGCCACGTCAACCAGCCGGAAGTCCGCCGAGAGGTCCACGACGAGCCCCGTCCCGGCCTCCAGGAGATCCCGGACCACCCCGGCGCTCTCCACGTGCGGGTAAGCCACGAACGCGACGTCCAGGGCCGAAGCATCGACCCGCCCCGGCTCGACGAAGCTGTCCTTTACCGCGAGGTGAGGGTAAACGTCGGCGACGGGCCTCCCGGCGTAGCCGCGCGAGGAGATGCTCATCCCCCCCACCTCCGGATGCCCGGAGAGCAGGCGCACCAGCTCTGACCCCGCGTACCCGCTGCCGCCGTAGATGCCAACGTTTAGTCCCACGCACCATATTACACCATCCATAGGATATTTATTCAAGTTTTTGAATAAAACGGTTGACCCCTTCGCGCGCGGATGCGACAATAAACGAGCGATGGTGAATAAAAATCCAGAAATCGGAATAGAGGGATCCGGGGCTACAGCGGCGAGGGGTTTTCTGGCGGCCGGGGTGGCGTGCGGCGTACGGTACGAGGGGCGCCGGGATCTCGGCCTCCTTTATTCCGAGGTCGCTGGGGGTACGGCGGCGGTCGCCGTTACCACGAACCTGCTCAAGGCGGCCCCGCTCCTCGTAACACGCGAGGCGGTCGAGTCCGGGGGAGTGCGGGCAGTCGTCGTGAACAGCGGCGTCGCCAATGCGGCCACGGGCAAGAAGGGCCTTGAGGACGCGTACGGGATGCAGGGCGTCGCGGCAGAAGAGCTTGGGCTCGAGCCCAGTGAAGTGGCCGTGGCCTCGACCGGGACGATAGGCGAGTATCTCCCCATGGACCGCGTGGAGGCCAGCATAAGGGACGCCGCGGCATCCTTGAGCGGCGACGACGTTCCTTTCGCGGAGGCCATCCTGACCACCGACACCCGTACCAAAGAGGCCACCGTGCAGGTAGAGATCGGGGGCGAGACGGTTACGGTCGGCGGGGTCGCGAAGGGAAGCGGCATGATCCACCCGAACATGGCAACCATGCTCGCCTTCGTCACGACCGAAGCCGCCGTCGAGCAGGAGTGCTTGCTAGATACCCTGCGTGGAGCGACCGAGAGAACCTTCAACCGCATCACCGTAGACGGAGATACCTCCCCCAACGACATGGTCCTCCTCATGGCGAACGGCACGGCGGGGAACGAGCCTCTTACGCAGGATGCTCCTGGTTATCCGGTTTTCGAGGGGGCAGTCGAGGACGTGATGCGTGAGCTCGCCAAGGAGATCGCGCGCGACGGCGAGGGGGCAACGAAGCTCGTCGAGGTCACGGTCGAGGGTGCCAAAGACGAGGCAACGGCCGCTGCTTTGGCCAAGGCGATCGTCGGGAGCAACCTCTTCAAGGCCGCGGTGTACGGGGAGGACGCCAATTGGGGCCGTGCGCTCAGCGCGATGGGTTACTCGGGGGTGACGTTCGACCCACAGAGCGTGGAACTCTACTTCGGCCCTGTCAAGGTCTTCGCGGACGGGGAGCCCACGGCGGTAGACGCGAAAGAAGCGAACGCGGCTTTGGCTGGGGACGAGGTCACGGTCACGGCGCGGCTCAAGGAGGGCCGGACTTCAGCGACCGCTTGGGGCTGCGACCTCACCTATGAGTACATCAAAATCAACGGGAGCTACCGCACGTGAAGCCGGTCATCATAAAGATCGGGGGCAGCGCTCTGACGGGCGGGGCCCTGGACGATCTGGCGGGGATTCTGGCTTCGGAAACCTCGGTGGCGCTCGTGCACGGCGGCGGGCAGCAGCTCACCCGCATGCTCGGCGCTTTGGACATCCCCACCGAGTTCCGCGAGGGCTTGCGGGTCACGGACGAGGCAACGATGACGGTCGCCGAGATGGTCTTCGCCGGCGAGGTGAACAAAGCCCTCGTCCGTGAGCTCTATACGATGGGCGTGCCGGCGGTCGGCATCTCCGGGACGGACGGCCCGAGCTTGCTCGTCGATCCCGTGCCGAACCTCGGGCGAGTGGGAAGCGTCGTTCGGGTGGAGGGGCACTTGATCGAGACCCTCTGGGGGGGCGGTTTCGCACCGGTAGTGGCGCCCATAGGCTTGGGGCCGGATGGAGCGTACAACCTCAACGCCGACTCGGCCGCGGCGGCGCTCGCCGTGGGCCTGGGGGCCGGTCACCTATTCTTCCTCACGGACGTGGACGGTCTTTTGAGCGGCAGCGAGACCGTCTCGGCGCTCGCCCCAGAGGAATGCGAGGGGTACATAGCGGAAGGGCTCGCGTTCGGGGGAATGGTGCCGAAGCTACGCGCGGCGGCCGAGGCGGCCAAGGGAGGGGTCGAGGCGAGGATAGTGAACGGCAAGAAGAAAGGCTCGCTCGCCAAAGCGATAGCCGGCGAGCGGGTAGGAACTCTCATATCGGAAGGAGTCGTGGCATGAAAGCGGTGATGGAGACCTACAAGCGGATGAACATCGCCCCGACGTCGGGCAAAGGCAGCTGGCTCTTCGACGAGGAGGGTAACCGCTACCTGGACTTCATCGCCGGCATCGCGACGAGCTCTCTAGGCCACGGGCACCCGGCGTTGGTGGGGGCTATTCAGGAGCAGGCGGGGGAGCTGATCCACTGCTCCAACCTGTACGAGATACCGTTGCAGGCCGAGGTCGCCCAGATGCTCACCGAAGCGACCGGCTTCGACAAAGTCTTCTTCTGCAACTCCGGCACTGAGGCGGTAGAAGCCGCCATAAAGCTCGCCCGCAAGCACGCTTACGAGACCTACGGCCCCGAGAAGCACGAGATCCTGACCTTCACGAAATCCTTCCACGGCCGCACCTACGGCAGCCTCTCCGCGACCGGGCAGGCGACCTACCAGGAGGCCTTCGGACCGATGGTCCCCGGCTTCACCTACGCACCGTTTGGAAACCTTGAGGCCGCGAAAGAGGAGATCGGACCGCAGACCGCGGCGGTGCTCGTCGAGCCGATCCAGGGCGAGGGCGGCATAAACGTCGCGCCCGAGGGCTTCCTCGAAGGGCTGCGGGACCTCTGCGATGAGCACGG
>JALZFJ010000316.1 GCA_030867425.1 Actinomycetota bacterium
CCGGAGATAGTGCACCGGAGCCGCTGGCGATGGCGCTTCACGACCTGGCCCGGGCGACGGAGTCTTTGGCCGGGTACCTCGAGACGTCAGGCGAGCCCGAGGATACTCGCCGGTACACTCTCAGGGCCGCGGAGAACGCTACCACGCTGCTCAAGGAACGAGACGACCTGGCGAGAGATCTCGCCACCAACGCGTTCGTCGACCAGATCCTCTCTGCTGCGGTCGACCTCTTGGGGGGCACTGGCATGGATCGGGCATCGGCCTTGCAAGCTATAGAGGAAGCCTCGAACCGCGCCTCGGAAGCCGGCTAGCGCATCAACGCCTCGTCGTGCCGGACGTGGGCCTCGAACACAAGAGTTTGCTCTCACCGGATTTTGAGTCCGAAGTGGTTGGAGAGGCCTCGTGTCGCTGTGTCCGTAAAGCCCTCGCAAACGGTCACACAACCGCTCGTCGAATAGTTACTACTTAGGTGAACACCTCTGTTCTGCCTCCGGCGAAACCGTGTTCCACCAAATCCACTATCGCTCGTGCGATCTTCTCACCGCCCCGCGCCGAGGGTTCAATCGGGTTGGCGTAATCTCCTTTATCGTTGCAAATCAATCGCAGATCGAGCAGGGGGAGGCCGTGGGCGAACGCCGCGCGGATGATGCAGTCGTTGAACACCATAAGCCCCGCGACCGCCATTCTTTGCAAAGTCGCCTCGGTGAAGCGCGGGTAATAGACGGTGCAGATCGCCGTGGGTAGCCCGTGTGCCAGCACCATCGACAACATGGCGAGGTAGCTGCGCTCGAACTCGTCGCCGATGTCGGCCAGGCCCAAGAGTGCTTCAGCGGTGGAGCGGGCGGGCGTGATGAGGAAGTCGCTGCTGTTGAGCGCGTCGTTGCCGCCGATGCTGACGACTAGGTGCGTCGCCTCTGGAGGCAGGCGTCGGAGTTGTTCGCGCACGTCCCTAGTCGAGCTCCCGTCGACCGCTGTCAACGTTGCTTTCGACCCGTACGGCAACCGCTGCTGCACTTGCCGGACGACATCGGGCGCCCCCGCCACGTAAGCGGCATTATCGAAGATAGAATCGCCCAGAAGCACCACGTGGCTCACGGAAGCATCATTCCCCAATGAGAACGTAAGGCAACCTCCCGGTAGCGGTGTGTAAAGGGGTCGAGTCGTCTTCTTTTATCGGGCGCCGCGCTGCCCGTCTCTGGTAGTATCCGGGCACGAGAGGAAAGGAGCGGAACATGGTAGAGATCCCGAAGTCCACGATCGTCGAGCGCATCCGCGTCCGCAGCGGCCTTGAAGCGGCGGACTCGGCGAACGACGAGCTCCCCGACAGGATCGACCTCGACTCCGACACCGACGTCGGGCGGCTTCGCAGGTACGATCTCGACCCCGACAAGCTGCGCGAGGAGTTCGGCGGAGGGTCGCCATCGACCGGCTAGGAGAACCCGCCGGCGACCAACTGCCGGCTTTCCCCTCCTGCTAGAGCATCGGGGCCTGCTCCCTCGGCCAGGCGTGCGCCGCGGCTGCCCCGTCCTGCCGTGCTCCAGAAGCTGCCTCGGCGCGACCTTGCCTGCTCTTCGTAGCTCTCGTCTTGGCTCTCCAATGCCTCTGCGACCTCGCTGGGGCCGGAGAACTCGACGTCAGTCGGCAGGTTCTTAAGACGCTCGATGAGGGGCGCCATTGCTCTCGGCTTCGGAGATCAGCTCCCGCAGGTCGGCTGGGTAATTTGCGTCTCCTAGATACCGGCGCCCGATAGGCTTGTCGGGTTTCACTTCTTCCCCCCTCATGGCCGCCTCGCCGGCCGGACGGGACTACGAAGAGTAAGGGTGCCAAAGGGCGCCGGCCCGAGCTCCGTGAGAGATTCCTACCCTACCACAACACGCTAGCTCCGCCGTACGATCGATGGGTCTCGGCTGCCCAACTTCTAATGCCCCATGGAGTCTCCTAGAAATAAGCCACAGAGCCGGGCTGCAGCGACCGAGGGGGGTGCCCAGGGCCCGCGAGTGCTCAAAACGACTTCTTCTCAAGGCGCCCGGTCAGGGGGAGCGCGGTTACCCTACGAGGCGGCAGCGTAACGCCCCAATACGCTTCGGGCCACGATGCTCTCAACGTGCTCTAGACCACCCCCGCGCCGACCGTTCTCGCCGTAGACGCCGGCGTCGCGCTCGCGGGCCCAACCTTGGCTATTCCGCTCGGGGTCGTGCCCGGGCAGGTTTCGCTTCGGACAAGGCCCACCCGACGGCCTCACGGACGTGCTCCTCGGGCTCCTGGTGGAACGACTTGCGGCACGCCTCCCGATCGACGGACAGTAGGTCAGCAGCCCGGTCGACTACCCTCCAACGCCCGTTCTCGATCGCGTTTGTCACGCTCTTGCCTCCATCTGCTAATCGGTTTCATGGGTTATACGGGCAGTACGGGCAAATAACGAGGCTCTATTTACAATAAGGAGCGTGGTGCTCCGCGTCCTCAAGACAACTATGAGCCTGCCGCTGCCACGAGAAGAGGTTTTTGCCTTCTTCGCCGACGCGGCCAACCTGGAGCGTATCACCCCACCGGAACTCCGCTTCCGGATCCTCACACCCCAACCCGTCACGATGCAAGAAGGAACCCTGATCGACTACAGGCTTCGCTTATTCGGGGTCCCGTTGCGCTGGCAGGCGTGTATCTCGCACTGGCGGCCGCCCATCGGATTCGTAGACGAGCAATTGTGTGGTCCCTATCGCGTCTGGACGCACACCCACCGATTCCACGATCGTGGTAAAGCGACGATCATCGAAGATATCGTGCGCTACCGACTGCCGTTCTGGCCGTTTGGCGATGTCTTACATCCGCTAGTGAGGCTACAACTTAAGCGGATTTTCCGGTTTCGCCAATGGGCGGTGCGAAGGTGCCTCCTCGGAGGGGCAGACGATGCAGCGAACAACAGTTGCTGAACGTTGCTTACTTAATCAGTACGAAGACCACGCGTTCACAGCTCAAGGATCCGAAGAGATGAGGCGAGGGTGCGAAAGGGCGGCCGACTCCAAGCTAGAGACTGAACGGGACGAGAGGGATTCTATAGGAGACTGTTCAGAGGGTGGAGGCAACGAGAGGATGGTGGGGTCAGCTGGACGTTATTGTCCGCACTGCGAGTAAGCAGCGGCTTAGAAGACCGGGATTGTCTCTAATGTGGCGGGAACTTGCGGATACTGACCAAGACGCGGTCGTGTCACCTAGTACGTCCTCTCAAGAGACTCCAGAAGAAGTCCGCGAGAGGTGGGAAATGGGCTCACGGCGTCGCTGGTGGCAGAGGTTGTTCAGCGAGTGAGCGATGGCTACCCCTTCTAGAGGCATCGGGGCAACCCTCTTTTCCCCGTGGCAAAAACGCGTCGAGGCCAAAATTCGTCCGTTTCGGGGAGCAGATAGACAAGCAGTAAATCGCAGCAGCCCCTGGCCCCACGCTCAGGACCTGTTCGGCTGCTCCCGCAGCACGCGCTTCGCTCGCTCTACCGCCGGCGGGATCAACTCCCCAATGCCTGCCCACGCCCGCAGCGCTGCTGCTTCATCGTAGGGCGTCTCGCCCCGGTTGACCAGGACCACCCAGGCCTCAGACCTGAGCGCCAGCCCCACCAGCGAGGCCGCCGGCTCCACCATAAGCGAGGAGCCCAGCACAAGCATCAGATCGCAGCGGCGAGCGTGCCAGCCGGCTAGCTCCAGCTCTTCCTGCGGCATCGGATCCCCAAAGTTCACCACGGACGAGACGAGCCGCCCCCCACAGGCGGCGCAGGCCGGCTGCCCAGGTAGTGGCTTCTGGGTGCGGTAGCCCGGCCCCCACCGGCCCGTGTCCCAACCCACCTCCTGGCGAGCGTACAGCCGCTTACAGCCGAGGCAGCGCATGAGGTGCCCGTTGCCGTGCAGCTCCGCCAGGAGCTCGGGGCGGATGCCAGATCGGCGATGGAGGTTGTCTGTGTTCTGCGTGATAAGGAACCGGAGCTTGCCGAGCCGCTGGAGCTCCACGAGGGACAGGTGGGATGCGTTGGGTTCGACCCGGCCCGGTGGAACCCGCCACCGTGGCGCCGGCAGGCCGGCGTCGCGTCGCGTCCACACCCCGTCAGGGCCGCGAAAATCGGGGATGCCAGAGTCGGTGCTGATGCCTGCGCCCGTGAAGGCGACGATATGCTCGCACTCAGTGATCCAGCGAGCGATCTTCTCGATGTGCTGTTCGTTAGTCAAGATGGTTACCGTGAAGCGACTGTTGTTAGCGAAGACAGTGTATCAGCCAGCCTCGCCGCGAGCGCGTGCCGTGCTCTGTACAAGGCACTCTTCACGCTAGAAAGCTGATCTATCATAGGAAGTATGCTTCTGAAATGGACTACGAGATGATCTACGCCTCGCTGGAAACACGCACTAGAACCAAAATTGTGGTCGCCGTCGATGTGCTTTCGAAACCAGTCAACAGCGCCTTGTGGTGATGTTACGCCACCCGTCATGGATGGTACATGGGTATTCTTGCTAAGAGCCTGTTTGTTACGTAGCACCTGTATCAACAATCCGCCGCTACCGAATTCGTGGACGCAGTAGGAGAACTGCGGCTCGCGCCGTTAAGTTGGGAGGCCAGATCCGGGCTGTTCCGCAATCGTAGATCCATAATGGGGATGACCCCTATTGGCGCCCCGCCGTGTCGGCCAGGATCCTCTTCTCGGGGATCGTTCCCACGATGACGGCCAGGCGACCACCAACGTGGCTCGGTATCGAGCCTACCGCCCAAGCTCTCGCATGTTCTCCCAGAGGATGTAGAGGCCAACCGCCACCACCGTCAAGACGATGATCTGCCAGAAGAAGTGTTGGAGGAGGACCAGGGCGCCCACCACCGCCAACCCGACGTTGGCACTCCCTATAAACCTGGTGAGCCGCTTCCTGAAACCTGCCTCGACGAACGCAAACAAGGCGATGGCAAAGACGAGCGCGGAGAGCAGCTGCTGGCTCTGATAGACGAAGATGCCGACGAGCGCCATAAGGACTACCGCCACGCTGATCGAAGCCCACAGCTGCGCCACCCGGCCGGCGCGGGTTTCAGCCTCGGAGACGGGACGTGCCGCGCGCGCTATATGGGCGCGCGCAGGAGGCCGTTCACCATTTCTCAGGCGCTCAGCATGATCCCCCAGCGACTCGTAGAGGACCTCGTCGTCGGACAGCTTTCCACGTAACGTATCTACTTCTTTAGAGAGCTCCTCGATGCGCCGCGTCTGGGCTTCGTGAAGCTTTCTTAGGTGGGATCGGTCGCGCGTGGCTTCGGCCTCCATGCCGAGCGACTTTAGCCGGCTGGTCTTCTCCTGTATCTCGGAGCGAAGGCTGACGCGGCGCGCCTCGATGTCCGCCTGGCGCTTGAGGATGACGTCCAGTTCCTCGGTACGGGTGGGCACCTTATCGAGTCCGGCCCAGCCCACCGGATCGTACCACTCGCGGCTGATGGTCTTATCGCGGTCGTACATTGGTCCGGCCGGTGCGTCCTCGCCTTGGAAAGGATCGTGGGTGTAGAGACCCCATAGCCCTCGATAACCCGAAACCCACGACGGAAGCGGATCTATCATGAGGCGAGGAGGATCCCACTCCCTATCCTGACCTGGCCCCACCGACAGCCCGTCCCCGCGTCCAAAGTCCACGAAAGGGATGGTGAACAGTTTGTAGGGCATTTCTGAGGAGTACTCGTCGGAGTACTGGCGCAGCGTCCTGTACCAGAACGAACGCGCTGCCTTGCGCACTCTGGTGAAGGTCCGAGGTAACGGGAACTCAAGCTCAGTCAGATACTCGCCCGGGGAGTAACGGCTGGAGTGTGAGCCAGCGCAGACATAGACCACGGGATGTTCGCCGACCGTCTCGAGCTCCGGATCGTCCCAGCGGCGCCTAAGGTCGTCGCCGCTCTCCTCGTGGGCAGCGTAAGCAACCCACTCGGGGCGGATTTCGCTCGACTCCGACTGGGAGAGGTACACGAAAATCTTCTCCCAGTCACCCTCGTGGTCGTTGGCGCCGAAAAAGTTGCTCCTCCAATCGTTGAACGCGTAGAAGAACCAGTACTGCAAGATCAGCCAACCCTCCTGTCGAACCACGCGGCCGTGGTACCTGAAGTGTTCCTCCTTCTCCATGAGGCGGCCGTACAAGACGCGCGCACCCTCCACGTCCCCACCCGGAACTCTACCCCTAGCCAGCAACACCAACGAGAAGAGTGCGTCGGCCAGCCGCGAGACGTACCCTACGCGCGCAAGCCGGCCCCGGCCGGCGCGGAAGATCTCCCGAGGCCAATCAGGGCCATCACGGGCGCGCCTGCGGAACAGGCGTGCCCAGAAACCTCGCTTCTCGCCCTCCTTAGGAGGGGGAGTCTTGAGATAATGGACGGCGACGGCGCTGTCCTCTGGCTGCTGGGCGAGGTTCTCCAGCGTCAGCTTCCCGGCCGGCACCACGCAGACGGCTTCCTCACCGGGATGTCGGACCCAGAGTTCACAGGCACGCACGTACGGCTTGACGTCCATCGGGTAGAACCACTCGCCCTTGGTGAACCGGATCACGGGCTCGAAGCGCCGGAGCAGGGTTTCTGAGGTCTTCGCGTCCAACCTTCGTTCATCCCCCATGCGCGATCTCCGATCCCCTGCTCGCCGGCGTAATCCTCTTGGAGTGGAACACGGCTCGCACGTCCCGGGAGTTCAGGTACAAGACCATCAAGATGCAGTAGGCGATGATCGGGTAGGCGAATCCTGGTCGCGGGTCGGGGTAGAAGAACAGGCAGGCGAGCAAAACCAGGCTCTGGGCAACTGAGGCCAGCAGCCATCCCCGGCGCCGAAGAAGCATGAAACTGAGGCCAGCGACAAGCAGCAAGACTGCGGGCGGGACGAAGAAGATGGCGAAGAGAATCGCCTGTTCGAGCTGCTTTTCAAGTGGTCCGGGTAGGGTTTGCGCCTGCTCATTGGTGAGAGTCAGAATCCGGTCCCAGTCGATGCTGCTGAATAAGTAGACACCGATGCCCACAAGGCCAACCAACTGCAAAAGCAGCAGCGCGCCGACCACCCGCACCGGGCGGTAAGATATCTGTCGCTGGGGTTCGACCATAAGGTGACCTCCGACCAACAGGATAGCTTGTCACAGGATAGCTTGTCACAGGATAGCTTGTCAGTCTAGGCAACTCATCGGCCTGTCCGAACACCAGACCGATAAGTCGATGGCTTTGAGAAGCTGGCCAGTA
>JALZFJ010000335.1 GCA_030867425.1 Actinomycetota bacterium
GTTGAGGGAGGAGGGTTAGCGCGCTTGCACGAGCTGGCTATAGCCGAATCCATGGTCGGCATCAGCGGCCGCCACGCGAACGGCCGGCGGGTCACGAAGGTGTACCTGAAGGTAGGGCATCTGCGACAGATCGTGCCCTCCGCCTTGAAGTTTAGCTTCGAGCTCGTGGCGCAAGGTACGCTGATCGAAGGCGCGGAGCTGGAGATGGAGGAGGTCCCGGCCACCGGCTCGTGCCGCGGGTGTGGGGCGGAGAGCCGGCTAGAGAGGTTTCCCCTGCAATGCGGGGTGTGTGGAGGATACGACCTAGGGATCGTCGAGGGGGAGGAGTTGTACGTGGAGTCGTTAGAGTTGGAGGAGGCGCACGATGCATCGCACGGCCGTTAAGAAGGTGGTCTTTGAGGGCGTTCTCGACGCCAACGACGCGCTCGCCCGGGCCAACCGGGAGAAGTTCGACCATGCCGGGAACTACGTTATAAACGTGATGAGCTCTCCAGGGGCGGGGAAGACCGCCCTGTTGGAGCGGACGTTGGAGCGGGTGCGTGGTAAGCTCAGGCTGGGGGTGTTGGAGGGCGACGTGCAGACGACCCTGGATGCCGACCGTCTGGCGCGATTTCACGTCCCGCTGGTGCAGGTGAACACGGACCCCGGCTTCGGAGGCGAGTGTCACCTGGACGCGAACATGGTCCGTTCGGGTCTCGACCAGCTCCCGCTGCACGACGTGGACGTCCTGATCATCGAGAACGTCGGGAACCTGGTCTGCCCGGCCGAGTTCAAGGTCGGGGAGGATACCAGGGTCATGGTCTACTCGATCACCGAGGGGGAGGAGAAACCCCTCAAGTACCCTCTCATGTTCCGCTCGGCAGACCTCGTACTTGTCAACAAGGTAGATCTGCTGGAGCACCTGGACTTAGACCTGGAGCAATTCCTCGGTAACCTGGACGCGGTCAACCCGGGCGTCGAGCGCATACTCACCAGCGCCCGCACGGGCCAGGGCGTGGACGAGTGGTGCTCCTGACTCGAACGGCGTGAGCCCGCCTGAAACCTCCGGCCGGAGGTTTCAGAACAGCGTGAAGCGATCGGGGCGAAGAGCATCGATTGGCGCACCTCGGAGGTTCCCCGCTGGCTTTTTTTCTAAAGCCAGCAAAGAGGCCGGGTAAGCGTTATCACCGCTGCAAGGCCTGCCTTAGTTTAAAATTGCATACAATAAAACAGAAGGGGGCACGCCCGGTTGCAAGATAGAAGCACGAGCGCAAGAGAGGTGCTGACGATGGACCGCTCCGCACGCCTCATGGAGCGGGCGACGCATCGCCTCCCCGGAGGGGTCAACAGCCCGGTACGGGCGTTTCGCTCCGTCGGTGGCGATCCAGTGTTCATGCGCCGCGGCGAGGGCTCGCGCATCTTCGACGTTGACGGCAACCTTTATGTGGATTTTGTAATGAGCTATGGGCCCCTCATCCTGGGCCACGCCCACCCGGGCGTGGTAGAAGCCCTGGAGAGGACGGTCCGGGACGGGACGACGTTCGGGGCGCCGACGGAGCTCGAGGTCGAGCTTGCCGAGCTCATCTGCGAGGTTGTGCCTTCGATCGAGATGGTCCGGATGACCAACTCCGGCACCGAGGCCACCACGAGCGCGATCCGGGTGGCGCGGGGGTACACGGGCCGCGAGAGCATCTTGAAGTTCGACGGCAACTACCATGGCCATGGCGACGCTTTACTCGTCGCGGCGGGTTCTGGGGTCGCGACCTTGGGCCTCCCCGACAGCCCCGGCGTCACGAAGGGGGCCGCGAAGGACACGGCGGTCTTACCGTACAACGACTTGGAGGCAGTTCGGGCGCTCTTCGAGGAGCGGGGCGAGGAGATAGCGGCCGTGATCCTGGAGCCCGTAGTGGGGAACATGGGGTGCGTTTCGCCCGCCGAGGGGTACCTCGAAGGCTTGAGGGAGATCACGCGCGAATACGGCACGGTCCTCATCTTCGACGAGGTGATGACCGGCTTCAGGCTGATGCGCGGCGGGGCGCAGGAGCGCTACGGTGTCGTGCCGGACGTGACGTGCCTCGGCAAGATTATCGGCGGAGGGTTGCCCGTCGGCGCGTTCGGCGGGAGGCGTGAGATCATGGAGCAGGTCGCCCCTTCTGGCCCGATCTACCAGGCCGGCACGCTCTCCGGTAACCCACTCGCCGTGACCGCCGGTCTCGCTACTCTGTACGCTACCGGTGAGCCGGGCTTCTACAAGGGGCTCGAAGAGCTCGGGGAGCTGTGGGAGCACGGGATGCGCGAGGTCGCCTCCGAGGGAGATCTCCCCTTCACGATAAACCGGGTCGGCTCGATGGTAAGCATGTTCTTCACCGATGGGCCGGTTACGGACTTCGAGTCGGCATCCCGTTCGGATACGGGGGCGTTCAAGGACTTCTTCTGGCACATGCTCGGGCGTGGGATCTATCTAGCCCCGAGCCAGTACGAGGCCGGGTTCATCTCTGCCGCACACTCGGGAGAGGATCTGGAGAAAACCTTCGAGGCTGCCCGCGATTGGTTTACGAAAGCTTCGATGGGGTGGAGCTAGATGGAGACTGTTCGCCGGACGCCGGAGGCTTCGCTGAAGAAGATCTTCTTGCGTGCGGTGGGGGGGTTGCCCGATCCTGGCGACCGCCGGGGCGAGATCGTCGCCGAAGCTTTAGGGTATCTGCAGGAGGGGTTCGGGGCGCACTACGCGAGAGGGGCGGCGACCGACGATGCGATGCTCGTCGGCGACCACGCCTACGCCTGGGCGGTAGAGACGATAGCGCGTCTCGACGAGCCGCGCTTCGTCGAGGTGGCAAGCCGTATGATCCGGGACGGGGCCGGCGAGATCTCGCGCGGAGGAGCCGTCACCCTCTCGCTCTGGACGACGCACCTGGCCCAGCTCCTCGGCATCATCTCCGGCGAGGGCGAGAAGCTTTCGAAGGAGCGCATCGAAGCCGCGATAGGGGAGGTGACGGGTGTCGGCGGATAGCCTGCAAGAGTTCGCGAACGATCTGCGAAAGCAGGGCGAGCTCGTGGACGTGCGAGAGCCTGTGAGCGCGAAGTTCGAGATCACCGAGATCGCCGACCGCGTCATGAAGAGGGAGGGCCCCGCCCTCCTCTTCCACAACGTCAGAGAAGGCGACCATCCCCTCCTTATCAATGCCTTTGGCTCTAAGAAACGTATGGCGAACGCTTTGGGCGTTAAGGAGCTGAACGAGATCGGGGCTCGAATAGAGGAACTCCTGGAGTTGACCAAAGGACCCGGCAAGGGGTTTATGGCGAAGTTACAGCTCCTGCCCCGCCTGCGCGAGATCTCCAAATTCCCTCCACGCACGACGGGCAAAGCTCCTTGCCAGGAGATCGTCTACCGCAGCGACGAGATAGACCTCGAACGCCTCCCCGTCCAGACCTGCTGGCCCGAGGACGGCGGTCCCTTCATAACCCTCACGATGGTCCACACCCACGACCCAGAGACCGGTGAGAAGAACGCTGGCATGTACCGCGTCCAGCGCTTCGACAAAAAGACTGTCGGTCTCCACTGGCAGCGCCACAAGACCGGCGCCGCCCACTTCGAGAAAGCCAAGAAGCTGGGCCAGAAGCTGCCCGTCGCCGTCACGCTGGGTGGGGACCCGGCCACGATCTACTCGGCTTCAGCCCCTCTGCCGCCCGGCATCAGCGAGTTCGTCTTCGCCGGTTTCCTGCGCAAAGAGCCGGTGAGGCTGGTCAAATGCGTGACCAATGACCTGGAGGTGCCGGCGGAGGCGGAGATCGTCATCGAAGGGTACGCCGATCCTGAGGAGCCGCTGACGCTCGAAGGGCCGTTCGGGGATCACACCGGCTTCTACTCATTGGCCGACTACTACCCGCCGATGCACGTCACTGCCGTAACGATGCGTCGCAATGCCATCTACCCCTCGACGATCGTAGGCCGCCCGCCGATGGAGGACGCGTGGCTCGGGTACGCGACGGAGCGCATCTTTTTGCCGCTCACGCGCCTGATGTTGCCGGAGGTGGTCAACTACCACATGCCGCCCGAGGGGATCTTTCACAACCTCGTCTTCGTCTCGATAGACAAGCAGTATCCGGGACACGCCATGAAGGTCGGCGCGGGGATGTTGGGCATGGGGCTTATGTCTCTGGCGAAGATGATCGTGGTCCTCGACTCCGACGTAAACGTGGAAGACGTGAGCGAGGCATGGTGGGTGACGTTAAACAACATAGATCCCGAGCGGGATATCAGGATGCTCCCCGGCCCGATAGACGTGCTCGACCATTCGAGCCGGGCCTTCTCCTACGGGTCGAAGATGATCGTGGACGCCACGAAGAAGTGGCCCGAGGAGGGCTTCGACCGCGAGTGGCCAGAGAAGATTGTGATGAGCGAGTACATCAAAAAGCTCGTCGATGAGAAGTGGGAGCGGTATGGCATCCCCCTCGACTAGCACCACGCCGGGCAGCGCCTCGGGCAAGTTGCGCGTGCTCTTGGAGATGATCAAGTGGGAGCACACCGTCTTCGCCCTGCCGTTCGCCTATGCTGGGATGCTCGCCGCACCCGTCCCGTTCAGCCTCTCGAACCTCTTCTGGATCACGGTCGCCATGGTCGGCGCCCGCACCGCTGCCATGACCCTGAACCGGATCATCGACGCTGAGATTGACGCCAGGAACCCTCGCACCGCAGGGCGTGCCATACCCGAGGGCCTCGTCGGCCTGCGCGAGGCGTGGATCTTTACCGGCGCTGCGCTGGCGCTGCTGGTGCTCGCGACCTTTTTCCTCGAGCCGATCACGCGGGTTCTCTGGCCGCTCGTGGTCTTAGGGTTCGTGGTCTACCCCTACACCAAGCGGTTCACTTGGCTCTGCCACTTGGCGTTGGGTGTAGCGAATGGCCTCGCGCCCGGGGCGGCTTGGGTGGCGGTGACGGGCGAGATCTCCTGGACACCCGTCTTCATCTGGGCGGGGGCGGCGCTTTGGGTGGCAGGGTTCGACGTGATCTACGCCCTGCTCGATAGGGACTTCGACCTGGAGAACCGGATCAACTCCCTGCCGGCTCAGTTCGGGATCGGCCCTTCGCTCGTCGTCTCACGCGTATGGCACGCGCTCTCCGTAACGTTCCTCGTCGCGTTCGGAGCTGCCGCGGGTTTGGGGGTCGTCTATTACCTCGGGGTCGCGGTGGTGGCCTGGCTCCTCTTCTACGAGCAGTCGCTGGTGAGGAAGGATGACCTGTCTAAGCTGGACATGGCGTTCTTCACGATGAACGGGGTCATCAGCCTGATCTTCTTCGCCTTCGTGCTCTTGGACCGGGTGGTCGGGTAGTGACCCTAAGGAGCGCTTTCGTCGGGATCACCGGGGCGAGCGGGGCGCCTTACGCCGTGCGCCTCGTGGAGGCACTCGTGGAGAACGGCGCGCTCGTCGAGGTCTGCGCCTCGGAGATGGGCGAGAAGGTCTTGGCCTACGAGATGGGCGGCCTCTCGACGAGGAAGCTCACCGAAGAGTACGGTGTGAAGCGCTACGCTCCGGACGACCTCTTCGCCCCACCGGCGAGCGGGACGAGCGTGCCGGACGCGACGGCGATCGCGCCGGCGAGCGTCTCCACCCTAGGCAACGTAGCCAACGGGACGGGCGCTAACCTGATACACCGGGTCGCCGATGTGGCCCTCAAGGAACGAAAGAGGCTCGTGGTCCTCGAAAGGGAGATGCCTTACAGCTTGGTGCACATAAAGAACATGGCGGCGGTTACGGAAGCCGGTGGGGTCATCATATCGGCGGCGCCGGGTTTCTACAACCACCCAAAGACGCTCGACGACGCCATAGACTTCGTGGTCGGCAAGGTCCTGGACGCGATGGGTGTGGAGCATGAGCTGGTGGAGAGGTGGGGCCATAAGCGGCGCGGGGGGTAAGGGGACGAAAACGGAGAGGCTTCCCACGGGCGAGGAGCGGGCGTGGCTCGTGCGGGAGATGTTCGACCGGATCGCAGGGCGCTACGAGCTCTTGAACACGCTCATGACGGCCGGGTTGCACCGCGCCTGGAATGGGAAAGCAGTAGAGTCGACCGGGCTCCGGCCCGGCGAACGGGCCCTGGACCTCGCCTGTGGCACGGGAAGCCTAACGCGGGACCTCGCCAAAAGGGTTGGCCCTGAGGGATACGTTCTCGGGGTAGACTTCTCCCGCGAGATGTTGAGGGCCGCGCAGGAGCGTCCGGCGCCGAACATCGAGTACCGACTCGGGGACGCGACAAACCTGGAAGGGGTGGAGGAAGACTCCTTCGACACGGCCACGATCGCCTACGGAGCCAGGAACGTACCGGACCTCGACGCGCTCTTCTCCGAGATGGCGCGGGTGGTCAAACCGAAAGGAACGGTGGCTTGCCTGGAGATAGCGCGGCCCGAAGGAAGATTATCTGCTACCTTTTACGGGCTGTGGTTCGATCGTATAGTGCCGCGCTTGGGCGCCGCGGTCTCGGGGGATGCCTGGGCGTACTCGTATCTTCCCGAATCCGTGAAAGCGTTCGTAGCGCCCGACGAGTTAAGTGACATAATGAGGCGTAATGGACTACAAGACGTTACATGGCGGAGGTTCTCTGGCGGCATCGTCACGCTCCACGTCGGGACGAAACCTGACCGAGAGCGCTCGTAACCTCCGAACCTCTCTCCCCGACGAGGCCTCGGAGGCAATCTCCGAGGCCGAGGCGAGGCTCACCTGTGTCGCCGGGGGCGCGCCTGAGAGGCTCATCGCGCCGGCGCTCGAGGCGCTCACGGCGGGGGGCAAGCGGGTCCGCCCGATCTTACTGGTCTTGAGCGCCCAGATGGGTGAGCCGGAGAAGGAGGCGCTGTATACGGCAGCAGTGGCTATCGAAGTTCTACACACGGCGACGTTGATCCACGACGACGTGGTGGACAAGGCCGAGTCCAGGCGCGGGAGACCGACGACCGTCGCGAGGTACGGGCGCGAGATCGCGGTGGCGACCGGGGACCACCTCTTCGCCGAGTCCTTCCACGGCCTCTCCGAGATCGGAGACCCCAGGCTCGTTCGGGCGTTCGCCGAGGCGGCGATGGGCCTCGCAGCGGGCGAGCTGGAGCAGTTCCGCTCGGCGCGCAAGCCTTTAGGGGTCGAAGCGTACCTGGAGCACATTCGCATGAAGACCGCCGGTCTCTTCAAGGCGGCGTGTGTGGCGGGCGGAACCTTGGGCGGCCTCTCCATAAAGCAGATAGACGCTCTGGCGACCTACGGGCAAGCTTTAGGGCTCGCCTTCCAGATGTCCGACGACGTGATGGACTTCGTGGGTAAGCCCGGGCTCATGGGCAAGGGGGTGGGCACAGACCTCGCCGAGGGAACCGTAACGTTGCCGGTCATCTTCGCGCTCAAGGAGGGGGATGCGGCGATCATACGGCGAACGCTCGAGACGCCGAACCCGCCGCTGGATCTTCTGGAGGCTGGCATAGAGGCGGTCTTGGCGACAGAGGCGATAAAGAAGACGGAGGATTGGGCCTTGGGCGAGGTCGAGGTGGCGATAGAGGGGTTGAGCCTCCTGCCCGACAGGCCGGAGCGGGCAATTCTGGAGGCGATAGCGAGCGAGGTGGTAGGTAGGGATGCTTAAGATCGGGGCACCAGCGAGCCTTTCTGAGGTCCGAGAGAAGGTATATGCGGGAGAGAGGCTCTCGTTCGAGGACGGGTTGAAGCTCTTCGAGTCGAACAAAGTCACCGAGATCGGGAAGCTCGCCAACCACGTGCGCGAGCGCCTGCACGGCGACAAAGCCTACTTCTCGCACAAGTATCGGCTCTACCCGACCAACGTCTGCGTATACCGCTGCCGCTTCTGCGCTTTCCGGGTCAGCAAAGGAGACGAGCAGGGCTACGAGTGGCCCGCCGAAAAAACCCTGCACGAGCTCTCGAAGGTAGACTTGAGGGGGGTCTCCGAGTTCCACATCGTCGGTGGCATACACCCGGATTGGGGGTTCGACGTGTACCTGGACATAGTCCGAGAGCTGCACGGTGCGTACCCAGACATCCACATAAAGGCCTGGACGGCGGTCGAGATCGACCACTTCACCCACCAGACGGGGAAGAGCATCGAGTGGGTCTTGAACGAGATGCGTGAGGCGGGATTGGGGAGCCTACCGGGTGGTGGGGCGGAGATCTTTGACTGGGAGGTCAGGCGCACTATCTGCCGGACCAAGTGCACCGGGGAGCGGTGGCTTGAGATCCACGAAACAGCCCACGACATGGGGATGAAGACCAACTCCACGATGCTCTACGGTCACGTCGAGACGCCGGAGAGCAAGGTGGACCACATGCTGCGCTTGCGCGATGTGCAGGACCGGACCGGGGGCTTCCGCACCTTCATCCCGCTCGCCTTCCACCCGGACAATACGCGCCTCAAGCACCTCCCACGCTCGACCGGGGCCGACGACCTCAAGCACATCGCCATTGGCCGGCTGCTTTTGGACAACTTCCCGCACATCATGGCTTACTGGGTCACGGAGACGCCGGAGGTGGCGCAGGTCGCTCTCTCCTTCGGGGCGGACGACCTGGACGGCACGATAATGGTGGACGAGGAGATCATCAACGCCGCTGGCGGCAAGCACGTCGAGGGCGCGATGACAAAGAGCCGGTTCGCCGGCATGATAAAGGAGGCTGGACGTTTCCCGCTGGAGCGCGACACCGAGTTCAACGTGCTGCGCGAATACTAGATGCTCCGCGTCGGCTTCATAGACTACCTGAACTGCCTACCGCTCAGGCTCGGCCTCGAAGAGACCGGCGGCCTCGAAGGTGTGGAGCTGGCCGGAGGCACGCCCACGGAGGTGAACGCGGCGTTGCTCTCGGGCGAGGTTGAGCTTGGCCTCACCTCCTCCATAAACTGGGCCCGCAGTCGCGGCCGGCTACGCAGGATACCAGGCCACGGAATCGTCTCGGACGGCGCGGTTATGAGCGTACTGCTCGCCACACGCGAGGACCGAGTGCTCTCGGGGGCGAGGAGGGTGGCGCTCACGAGCGAGTCGGCGACGAGCCACTCTCTGGCGAGGATCGTGCTCGAGCGTGTGCACGGCGCTTCTCCCTCCTACAAGGTGGTCTCCACGCGCCCCGAGCAGGCGCTGGCGGAGTACGACGCGGCGCTCTTTATCGGGGACCCGGCGCTCAAGGTCCGGTGCGTGGGCGGCGTCGCGGTCCACGACCTTGGGGAGGCGTGGGAGCGCTTCGCGGAGCTGCCGATGGTGTACGCGGTGTGGGCTTCGCGGGAGAACCCTGCGCTCTACTCTTTCTGGGCTGATCGAGTGTCACGGGCCGTCTCGTGGGCCGAGGAGAACATCGGGACGGTCGTAGGGGAGGCGCGACGGCTGGGCGCGCCGGCCACGGACGAAGACCTGAAGACCTACTTCGCCTCGTGCATCGGCTACCGGGTCAGGGAGCGCGAGGAGGAAGGCTTGAGACGATACTTGGCAGAAGGAGAGCTTTTGGCCTCCGGGGTCTACGGGAAGGTGAGCGCATGACGAGCGCGTTGCTGGAGAAGGGCGTGTTGGACGCGGGCCTCGAAGATCGGGAGGCCAAGAAGGAGCTCGCGAAGCTCTTCGACCGAAACTTTTTGGACCTCGCGGCGGAGGCGGACGAGATCCGTAAACGACTCCACTCAAACGACATAGTCACCTATATCGTGGACCGCAATATCAACTATACGAACGTGTGCTGGGTGGCCTGCTCTTTCTGCGCCTTCTACCGGACCAAACGCCAGGCAGAGAAAGGCGATGGTTACGTTCTGAGCGTCGAGCAGGTTCTGCAGAAGATACAGGAGACCGTCGACCTCGGCGGCACCGGCATCCTCATGCAGGGCGGGCTTCACCCGGACATCGGGATGGAGTACACGACCGACCTCTTCCGCGCTATCCGCAGGGAATTCCCCGAGGTGCAGGTGCATGCCCTCTCGCCGGCGGAGATCTGGCACCTCGTCGACAAGAGTGGCCTCTCCCTGGAGGACACGCTAAAGGAGCTGAAGATGGCCGGGCTGATGAGCATCCCCGGCGGCGGGGCGGAGATCCTCACCGACGAGACGCGTGGCAGGATCGCCCCGGCCAAGAACTCGACGAGCACCTGGCTAGAGGTGATGGAGACCTGGCACTCCTTAGGGATGAAGTCTACGGCGACGATGATGTTCGGGATAGACGAGTCCTACGAGGAGCGCATCGAGCACCTGCTGCAAATCCGCAAGCTCCAGGCCAAGACCGGGGGTTTCACAGCGTTCATCGGCTGGACCTTCCAGCCGGACAACACGACCTACCTCAAGAAGCACCCGGACTTCGAGAAAGCGACCTCGCTCGATTACCTGAAGACCACGGCGATCAGCCGCATCATCCTGGACAACGTGGCGAACATCCAGGCCAGTTGGGTGACGCAGCCGATGAAGACCGCTTCGATAGCCTTGCACGCCGGCTGCAATGATATGGGTTCGATCATGATAGAGGAGAACGTCGTGAAGGAGGCTGGCGCCGAGTACTGCACCACCGAGGAGGATCTGAGGAGCGTCATCGAGCGCAGTGGCTTCAGGCCGGCGAAAAGGACCACTCTCTACGATCGGGTCTTAGAGCCTGGGGTCGCCGTCGAGGATATCTAGTTGCCGGAAGGGACGTCTGACACTGCCATCTTCGCGGCGGGCCTCGTCCTGCCCGTCTCTGCGCCCCCGATAAAGGAGGGCGCCCTCCTCGTCGAAAACGGCCGCATCGCTTCGATAGGCCTGCTCTCGGAGATCGAGCGCGACAACGCCGGTGTCGAGGTCCGCTACTTCTCCTCCTGTACGATGATCCCTGGGGCAGTCAATGCCCACGCCCACTTGGGCTTTCGCAGGGGCGACGAGCCGGAGGGCGGCTCGTTCTCGAAGTGGATGACAGAGCTCATCTCCAGGCTCCCCGAAAAGGCGGCCTGGACTCCCGAGGCCGCGAGGAACTCCGCCCGGGAGGCCAGGGAGACCGGCACGACCTTCTTGGCCGAGTCCTCTCTGTATGGGGAGTGCCTGCCCCAGCTCGCGGAGTCCGGGCTCGCCGGTACGGTCTACGCAGAGTTCTTACCGTTCGAGTTCGAGAGCCCCGAGGAGGCGGTGGACTTCATCGAAGAGAAGGTGCTCGACTTGCGCGAGGGGTTACCACCGCGGGTAGGGGTGGAGGCGAGCGTACACGCGCCGTACACGGTGGACCCGGAGTCGGCGCGTCTTGCTGCGCAGAGGGTTCGGGAGAGGGGAGGACGGCTCGCCACCCACCTCTCCGAAAGCCCGGAGGAGTACGAGTTTGTCTCGAAGGGGACCGGGTTTCTGGCGGACATCTTCGCGCGCTTGGTGCAGGTGGATTGGGAGGGCGAGGGCGTCTCGCCGGTCCGGTATGCCGAGAGCATAGGGCTCCTTTGGCCGGGGACGATCGCGGCGCACCTCGCGACTGGGGTCTCGGAGGAGGATATCGAGATCCTGCGCCACACCGGCGCGGCGGCGGCGCACTGCCCCAGATCTAACGAGTATTTAGGCTGCGGCGTCTCACCGGTTCCAAAGATGCTCGGGCGCGGCGTAAGGGTCGGGATGGGGACGGATGGCCTCTGGAGCAGCCCGAGCATGAACCTCTTCGAGGAGACGCTCTTCGCCGTCAAACTGCACGGCTTCGACGGGGAGACGGGCCTGAAGCTAGCCACCTTGTACGGGGCGCAAGCCCTGGGCATTGAGAGAGAGACGGGGAGCCTAACGGTGGGGAAGTGGGCGGACTTCGCGGTGATCGAGGCTGATTCAGGGGGCGAGAGCCCTGAGACGGAGGTATTGGAGGCCGCAGCGAGCGGCAGGGTGGTGGCGACCATGATCGGCGGGACGCCGGTATACGACCGGCTCGGCACGTAACCCAATGCCCTTGCGCGTTAGCGCAGTCGCTGCAGTAATAGGGCGATATCAGTGATCGCTGGCCTCGTTGCCCTGTTAGTCTCGGGCTACCACTGGTGACAGAGCGGCGCCTGGCGAGAGTTCGGAGCTGGTATACAATCGGATCGCTCCGTAGTAGTGCAGTAGGAGAAAATCCGACATGATGCTCGACCGCGACAAGATCAGCTTCTGGGTGCGCCTGGTCGCCATCGCGCTGGCCGTGATCTTCGTGGGCTCGTTCATCTTTATGGGCATCGGCACGAACATCAATTACAACCTCTTCGACCTCTTGAGCGGTGGCTTAGAACAGCAGCAGCAAGAGCAGGCGCAGACGACCGGTTCCGAGGAGCAGATAGCCCGGGCCGAGCAGGAGCTCGAAGAGAACCCGGAGGATCCCAAAATCATAAGGCGCCTCGCCGGCCTCTACCTTGAGAACGGCCAGACCGACAGGGCGACGGAGGTCTTGAAGGAGGGCCGCGGGGTCGCCCCGGAGGATCCTGTCATCGCGGTCTACCTCGGGCAGGCTTACGAGAGGAAGGCGCAGGGGCTGACGGACGAGGAGGAGCGTCAGGCCACGTACGAGCAAGCCGGAGACGCCTACGCCACCGCCGCAGAGCTCCAGGAAGACAGGCCCCAAGTGTACCTCCTGGCGGGGCAGGCCTACGAGCAAGCTGGCGAGAAGAGCAAGGCGATCCAGTACTGGAACTACTACCTTGAACTTGAGCCCGAAGGCGAGCAGGCCGACGCCGTAAAGGAGCGCATCGACAGCCTGCTCAAGGGCGAAGACACCAGCGGCAGTACAGAAGGCACACCGAAGCAGTGATCCGCGCGGCGGGCGGCGGGCGTATAATGCAGGAGAGTAGTCGAGCCAGTTCTTTAGGAGGAGATGTATGCCAGGCCTAGGGTCATTCGGAGGGACTGAGCTTATAATCGTGCTCGTAATCATCTTGCTGCTCTTCGGGGCGAAGCGAATACCGGAGCTTGCCAAGGGCTTGGGCAGCGGCGTACGGGAGTTCAGGAAGGGCACCCGCGGCGAGGGTGAGGTCGAGGAGAAGCGCGAAGAGGAGAAGAAGGAGGAGCTCGCCTCTGGCAAGGACGAGCCAGAGGCTCGTACTAAGAAGGATGCCTCCGCCGAGGCCGACAAGGCCGAGCAGAAACAAAGCTAAGCCCTCCGTGAGCCTTTAAAGAGCCGGATGGCTCGCCGCCTCAGACTCCCCGCTAGCAGCCCGCGCGATGAAGCGCGGATGACCCTGATCGAGCACTTAGGTGAGCTTCGGTCCAGGATCATCAGGGTCGCTATAGCCTTCTTCGCCGTCGCCATCGTTGCATGGTTTTTCCGGATCCAGATCTTCGAGGCGTTGCTGGAACCCGCCCCCGCGCTCGAAGGAAGACTTAGCTTCACGTCCGTGACCGCGCCTATCATCACGGACATTAAGCTAACCCTTTACGCTGCTTTCTTGTTGACCGTCCCGATATTTCTCTACCAGGCGTGGGCGTTCGTGGCCCCCGCGGTCGGAGAGGTGGGGAGGGCGTTCACCTACGTACTGATCGCTCTTGCGTCATCGCTGTTTCTCTTGGGGGTGGCGTTCGGCTACTTCGTCGTCCTGCCTATAGGGATAGACTTCTTGCTCAGTTGGGACTCCGAT
>JALZFJ010000305.1 GCA_030867425.1 Actinomycetota bacterium
CGGGGCACAGCGGGCCGCTACCGAAACCTCAACGCCGAGATAGGTCGACCCTCCGCCGGGAAGACAGGCACGACCGAGCTGTTCGTGGTCGCCTGGTACATTGGTTACGTGCCGCAGCTCGCCACGAATGTCTGGGTCGGCTACCCTCAGGAGCGCGTCCCGATGATAAACGTCCGGGGGTTCCCGGAGATTAACGACGAGAATTCTCCTTTGGACATCTGGTCCTTCTACATACAAGAAATTGCAAAAGACCTACCCGTCCAGCAACTCGATACCCCAGGCCCGGCCATCAAGCTGCAGGTCAAGACAGACGGCTGCACCTCCGGGAAGTCCAAGTCGGCAGGGGAGACGACGAGTAAGACCAAGGAAGCCACAATCCCCCTAAAGTCGTCCTCCGGGCAACTCGGGCAGTCGCGGCAGTCCGAACAACCCCAACGATCACCGCCGCCCTCGAACCAGCCGCAACAACCGCCGTCGGTCTACAGACCGCTCCCAATCTACAGTCAACCAGTCCCCTACGACGATCCAACCTACGGGCAGTAGGAGCCGTAGCGGCGGACCGCCAGCGATCAACCCTTGGCTATGATCTTTAGCACCTCCTCGTGTAGTGCATTACCCGTGGTGGCGAGGAGGCTGTCGGAGTCGTAGGTCCAGGGGTGCCCGGCGAGGTCCGTCACGCGGCCGCCGGCCTCGGTGACGAGGAGGGTGGTGGGAGCGTAGTCCCAAAGGGTGTGGCGAGTGCCGATGGAGACGTCGATGTAGCCCGCTGCGAGCCAGGCTCCTCTGATCCCCGCGCTACCAAGCGAACGCAGCTGCCAGCAATGCCGGAAGACCTCCAGGAGGCCTTCCTTGCGGGGGTTGTTGCCCGCGCTCAAAAACGTCACATCCGCCCCGACGAAGGCATCTTCGAGCTTCTCCGCTTCCCCGACGCGCAAGGGACTGGTCTCTCCCCCCGAATCCCGGAAGGCGCCGCCGCCCGAGGACGCGTAGTAGACGTCGCCGAGGCGCGGTGCGGCGACGGCGGCGTGCTTTACTTCCTGGCCTTCGACGATGGAGATGCATGCGCAGAAGATGGGGTTGGAGCGGGAGAAGTTGGCGGTGCCGTCCACGGGATCGAGGAGCCAGGTGCGGCCCGTGGGTGAGACCTCACCACCCCTCTCCTCGGAGAGGATCGCGTCGTTCGGGTAGCGTTCCTGGATCTCGCGGATCAAGAACTCCTCGCAGAGGAGATCCACCTCCGTTACCAGGTCCTTAGGCGCTTTCTCTTTAATCTCGCCAGGATCGTCGTAGCGAGAGAGCTGCAGCTCTCCCGTGCGGCGGGCAAGGTCGCGGATAAAGGAATGGAGCTCTTCTGGAGAAGCTCCCGCTTCTGGAGAAGCCCCGGGGGTGCTCACCTACAGGAAACCTACCGAAGGTACTCGCGCAGGTTCTGGGTGCGGCGCTGCTCGCGAAGGAGGTTCAGGGTCTTCATCTGGATCTGGCGTACGCGCTCGCGCGTGATGTCAAACTCACGGCCGACTTCTTCGAGGGTGCGAGGCCTGTCGTCCTTCATCCCGAAGCGCAACTCGATGATCTGTCGCTCCCTCTCCGGCAGCTCGTCCAAAGCCTCCCTGAGGTGCAGCTTCAAGAGCGTGTCGGAGACCGCCTCCGTGGGTGTTAGGGCGGTTCCATCCTCAATAAAGTCGCCCAGAGCGGAGGAGTCCTCGTCGCCGACCGGGGTCTCCAGGCTTATGGCCCTCTGGCTGATCTCCTGCAGCCTCACGATCTCCCCGACCGGCACGTCGAGCTCGTGCGAGATCTCCTCGTCGGTGGGCTCGCGGCCCAACGTCTGCGTCATGCGCCTGTGCGTTCGGTGGAACTTATTGACCTTTTCGACCATGTGAACCGGGATGCGGATCGTGCGCCCCTTGTCGGCGATGGCCCGGGTGATGGCTTGCCGGATCCACCACGTGGCGTAGGTCGAAAACTTGTAGCCCTTGCGGTAGTCGAACTTCTCGGCCGCCCGGATGAGGCCGAGGTTCCCCTCTTGGATGAGGTCCAAAAACGAGACCCCGCGGTTACGGTACTTCTTAGCGATGGAGACTACTAGCCTCAGATTGGCCTCGACGAGCTTGTCCTTGCACCGCTTGTCGCCCCGGTCTATGCCCTTAGCGAGGCGTATCTCGTCGGCGTGTGTCAGGAGCCTAACGCGCCCGATCTCCGCGAGGTACATCCGTATCGAGTCGCCGGTTGCTACGGCCTGCGCCAGCTGCATCACGGGCGTCTCCAAGGTCTGCGCAGGGCCACCTGACGTCCGGGATCCTTCCGCCGCCTCCGGGGAGGCGATATCACCCTCTACTATGCTTATGGCCTCTTCTTCGAGGGCGGCGTAGAATTCCTCGACCTCTGTCGCCGAGAGCTCACCTTCCTGCAGCAGATCCGCGACATCCTCCGTACTTATAAAGCCCTGGGCCCTGCCCCGGTTCAAAAGCTCGTCTGTCCGTTCTGCTAGCAGCGTGGGATTCTCGGCAGACATCCTACTCCTTTCGTAATTCGAAGCCCGGTCCGTGCCGCGGACGCCCTCCCTTAGAATCCCCGCTCGCGGCATTTTGTTAAGTTTTTGTAAAAATAACCAGCGTAGGTTAACACACGCCCCCTAAAGGGTCACCGCGAACTGGCGTGATTTAATTCACAAAATGTTGGTGTGGGGCAGTCCTTTACGATTATGGTGGGCGGGATCTCCGCCGCCCTTGCTACACTAAGGGGAGTGATTGCTCTCCTACGCGCACAGCTGGCCGACGTCCTGGGTGCGAAGTTACCGCCAGGCGTGGACGTGATACGCGGGGTAACCCACGACTCGCGCTCGGTCCGGCCAGGATGCGCCTTCGTGGCGGTGCCCGGTTTTAAGCGCGACGGCGCGGAGTTCGTAGGAGAGGCGTTGCGGCGCGGGGCGGTGCTCATCGTGGCCGAGCGAGAGTTGCCCCCAAAGGTTCCCGCCGTCGTCGTCCCCGACGCCCGGGGCGCTCTTGCCGCGCTCGCGTGCGCCGCTTTCGGTTACCCGTCGGAGAAGATGGCGGTCTACGGCATCACCGGCACCAACGGCAAGACCACGACCTCCTACGCTCTATACTCGATCCTTGCCACCGCCTATGGGTTCGATAGGTGCGGCCTCATGACCACCACGGAGGCGGTTTTCGGCGGCGAGCGGCGTCCTGCTGTGCGCACCACACCCGAGGCCACTCAAGTGCAGGAAACCCTGCGAAAGATGTTGGACGCCGGGATCGAGCACGCCATTCTGGAGGTCTCCTCGCACGGCATCGCCCTCAAGCGCGTCGCGGGCACTAGCTTTGCAGGCGCGCTCTTCACCAATCTCACCCGCGACCACCTCGACCTGCACGGTTCGATGGAGGAGTACTACGCTGCCAAGCGCGAGCTCTTCCGCTGGGCGACGGGCCCGAAGCTCGCCAACGCCGACGACGCCTGGGGACGACGGCTCGCGGGCGAGATCCCGGACGTAAAGACGTTCGCTGCCACCGAAGTCGCGGACTACCGCGTGGAGGATGTTCGGCCTACGCGGGGAGGCACCGCCTTTCTACTCAGATACTCGGGTGGGGTTTTGGAAGTCGAGAGCCCCCTGCTCGGTTCTTACAACGTCGAGAACGTCGCCGGGGCGGCGGCGCTCGCGCTGGCTTCAGGGGTGGGGGAGGAGGCGGTCGGTCGAGGAGTTCGAGAGATGAGGCAGGTGCCAGGCAGGTTCGAGCGGGTCGTCTCCCCCGAAGCCTTTGGCTTCGAGGTGATCGTGGACTACGCTCACACCGACGCTGAGCTCGAGGCCGTCCTCGACGTCGCCCGCGCGGTAGCGAAGCAGAGGAACGGGCGAGGCGGTCCCGGCGGCCCGGGCCGCGTCCTTTGTGTGTTCGGGGCAGCGGGCGATCGGGACATGGCGAAGCGCCCTTTGATGGGCCGAGTGGCGACAAAGCTTGCGGAGTTGAGCATAATAACGACGGATGACGCCTACACCGAGGATCCAGAGAAGATAGCCGGCGAGGTTGCGGTGGGTGCGAAAGATGGACCGGGACAGTATGAGGTCGTGCTGGACAGGCGAGCGGCGATCCGGCGTATTTTGAATGCAGCTGGGCCCGGGGACGTGGTAGTCGTAGCGGGCAAGGGCCACGAGAGGGTCCAGCACCTTCCAGAGGGCGACGTGCCTTTCCACGACGCGAGCGTCGTCCGGGAACTTTTGGGAGAGCATTAAAGGGGAGGATGATTTGCAAGACGGGGCCAAAAGCGAGGTTTTAAGGCGCCTGAAGAGCGTCGAGGGGCATGTTCGGGGCGTCGCGAAGATGGTCGAGGACGAGGACGTCACCTATGCCGACGTCGTCCAACAGACGAACGCCATCTTCTCGGCGATCCGGCGCATCAACGCCGTGCTCCTCAAAGACTTCGTCGAGGAACGCGTCGCGGAGGAGGGAGCCTCCGAGGAGATGGCTAAAGACCTCACAAAAGCTATAGATAGGGTGGTGAAATAGGGTGGGTCGCCCGTGAGGCCCGTACGCCCGATCGTCCTCCTCTACTTGCTGCTCGGGGTCGTGCCGCTGTTGGTCGGCGGCGCGGGGTTGGCCTCTTATCTCCTGCTGCGTGCAGGCTACGGCTTCCTGGTGTGGGGGCTGTTGCCCCTCGGCGCGCTGCTCCTGCTCGCCAGCGGGCTCGGCGCGGTCCTCGGAACGGCCGCGGGCGGCAACCTGCCAGGTCCCAGGCGTAAGGAGGAGAAGCCGCATGGCGAAGTGCCTCGGGGAAGACCGCGCCGCGGAGATGATGTATAGTCCCGGGCCTATGAGCGGCGGAGCGGAGATAAGGCGTCTTGAGGAACGGCTCAAGGAGCTCGAGAAGCTTGCGGAGGAGCTGGAGGGCGTTCCGGTCTCGGGAGTGGTGAACGTTCTAGATCGGGCGGTAACGATCCTCGCGGAGGTCAACGCTCGCATAGAGACCGGCCTCGTCGAGGCAGAAGATGAGGTGCGGGAGCTCGACGAGCTCTTGGAGAAAGTCGACTTTGGATCGTTCGACACGGCACTGGAGGATCTGGAACGACCTTCGGATGGACAGGGTGGGGGCTGACCCGGATCTCGCCTCGCGTGTGCGCGAGGCTGCCCTGCTCGAGGGTGATTTCCTGCTTTCGAGCGGCAAAAAGAGCCGGTTCTACGTGGACAAGTACCTCTTCTCGACGGAGCCCGATCTTTTGCGGGACCTTGCCCGCGAGATCTCGGGCAGGCTCCCGGACGTCACCCAGCGGCTCGCTGGGGTCGAGCTCGGGGCCGTGCCGCTGGTCGCGGCGACGGCGCTACACAACGACATTTCTTACGGAATAGTCCGCAAGAGCGCCAAAGGATACGGGACTGGCAACAGGATCGAGGGACACCCCATAGAGGCCGGGGAGAAGGTCGCCCTCGTCGAGGACGTCGTCACCACGGGTACTCAGGTCCTGAAGGCGGCGGCCGCTTTAGAGGAGGCGGGCGCGGAGGTAGTGGGGATCGTGGCCGTCCTGGACAGGAGGGACGAGAGCTCGGACGTTTTGGGCGGCTATCCGTTCGAGACAGTGCTTAGGATGGAAGATCTGGGGGTAAATGTTAGGGATTGAGGCACATCTGGCCCTTTGGTATAGTCCCTGGCTGAGACGGGGGAGACCGAAATGGAAGCGGACAAGGGAGGCAGCAGCTCATGGCGGTAAACAAGACGCAGTTGATCGAGAGGATAGCTGACGAGGCCGACAGCTCCAAGAGCGACGCCCAAAAGTTCTTCGACGCGTTCACGAACGTGGTTGAGTCGTCCCTCAAGAAGGGCGAGGACGTCCAGATTACCGGTTTCGGCAAGTTCTACGTGCAGAAGCGCGCGGCCCGCGAGGGCGTCAACCCCCAGACGCAGAAGAAGATGAAGATCCCCGCCTCGAAGGTGCCGAAGTTCACCGCCGGGAACGGTCTCAAGGACGCCATCAAGTAAGCTGAAAAGCAGCATTTTCGAGCCGCGGGAGGAAGTTCCCCGCGGCTTTTTCTTGTCCGCGTTGCGGAAACCTACGCCGGGTCGAGCCCTTTGGACGCCTTAGTCTCCTCCGCCCGCCGTAAGGGGAGCGCCGTTGTCGTGGGCCTCGATCCGGACCCCCGCCACCTGCCCGAAGTGGTCCTCAAACGCGCACCCACTACGGTCGAGGCCATCGGGGAGTTCTCTTTAAGGGTCCTCGAGGCGGTCGAGCTGGAGGCTGCGGCCGTCAAGCTGCAGTCGGCGTACTTCGAGCGCCTGGGCCCCGAAGGGATGGAAGTATACGCGGAGTTGCTCCGTGCGGCCGACGCCCTCGACCTCCCGACCGTAGCGGACGTGAAGCGCGGGGACATAGGATCCGTGGCTGCCGCCTATGCCGAGGCCCACCTCTCGATCTACGGCGCCACGAGCGTCACGGTCAACCCCTACATGGGCGCGGATGCGGTGGCACCGTTTCTCGAGGAGGCGCGGCGCTTAAAGCGGGGCGGGGGCGTCTTCGTCCTCGTCGCCACGTCCAATCCCTCCGCCGAAGACCTGCAAAACTCCTCGGCGCCGCCGATCTACGAGCTTTCCTCTAAGCTCGTGGCGACTTTGGGCCGCGTCGGGGCGTCGGGCTACCTGGACGCGGGAGCGGTCGTCGGCGCGACCCGTCCGGAGGTGGGACGAAGGGTGCGCGAGCTCCTCCCGGAGGCGCTCTTTCTGGCCCCGGGCTATGGGGCGCAGAAGGGACATGCTTCGGGGGTACGGGCGCTGCTCGATAAAAGGGGAACGGGGGTGTTGGTCAACAGCAGCCGGGGCATCTTGCGCGCTTTCGAGGCTCCAGATTCGGGAGACTACAAGAGCGCTGCCCGGGCCGCGGCCCGGAGAATGCGTGAGGACTTGAGGGACGCAGGTGTCCGGGTGTAGGAAGAGCGGAGACTCGTGTTCGTCAGGAGTTGATCTCGTAGAGTACGGCGGCGATCGTAACCACCACCGTTGCGACGAAGACCAATATCCCTAGGATCTGCACCATGTTCTCTCGCGACATATTCTCCTATTCTTCGTGCGCGAACGTTCCTTCTTCAAGCCGTGTCTTGCAATATCTGGTCGAGTTCTTCGCGCAGGCGTTCTTCGTTCTCTGAGTAGTGGCCGTTCTGCACGAGCCTAATCTCGCCGTCGCTGATCAGGAATAACCTCGGCACCCTTTTTACGTTGTACATGGCGGTCAACTCCCCGGAACCGTCCCCCAGCACCGCGTAGGGCACGTCTTTTTCGCTTGCGGGGGGGCTGCTCACGTAGACGGCGGCGAACGAGACGCCTTCGTCCGCGTATTCGCGGGCCGTGCGCTCGAACTCTGGACGGGCTTCAGCGGTGTCCTTGTTCGTCAAGAAAGGCAACGAGGAGGAGCTCCAGAACGCGAGCACGTAGACCCCCTTATCGGAGAGCTCGAAAGAGTCGCCTTCCCGGTCGGCGGCCTCGAAGGTGGGCGCTTTCTCGCCCTCGTTCGGTGATGGTTGGGGGAGAGTAAGGCTGCCCGTCCCGGTTTGGGGCGAGCCGTAGAACCGGTAGCCCGAGGAGGCCACGAGCACGAGGAACACGACGACGAGGAGGCGCTTCACGGGCTCGAAGGGTTGAGGAAGGTGCGCATGGCGCGCCTATTGTAGCGTCCCGCGGAATCCTTGTCCCGAAGGGAGCCGGGGAGAGCCTATCCGCTCTGGGAAGGTGTAATATACAGCGTAGGGTCTTTGGGTAGGAGATCGGGGGAAAGGAGAGATTGCCCAAGTGATCCTGACCGTTACCCTCAACGCCGCCGTGGACCGGACCCTTATCGTCCCGAGCCTGACGCTCGGGCACAGGCACCGGGCGCAGGAGGGTGTAGCGCTTGCGGGCGGCAAGGGCATAAACGTCGCTCGGGCCTTGCGCGCTCTGGACGCGCCTGTGCTCGCAACCGGGCTAGTCGGCGGGCGCAACGGAGACGCCATCCGGGACGGTCTCTCTGAGGCGGCTATCCCCTTTGACTTCGTCGAGATAGGCAGCCCTAGCCGGACCTCGACCGCCATCGTGGACCCGACCACGGGTACGCAGACGGAGATCAACGAACACGGCCCCGCTGTCTCGCCCGAGGAGGCCCACGAGTTCTCCAAGCGACTCTTTTTCCTCATGGAGTATGCTACGGCCATCGTCTTTGCCGGGAGCCTGCCAACAGACCTAGACGAGGGTTTCCTCGTCGGCCTCTTGCGCAAGGCTCGGGAAGAGGGCCTGTACACGGTCGTCGACGCGCCGCCGACGGTCCTGAAGGCAGCGCTGAAGGCCGATCCTTCACTAGTCAGCCCGAACCAGCACGAGGCCGAGAGCGCGGTGGGCTTCGACTTCATAGAGGGAGAGGACTTTCTCCGGGGTCTTCACAGGCTCGTCGAGCTCGGGGCCGGGAGGGCGTGCGTGACATCGCCCGAAGGCCACTCATACTTCGCCGGGGAGGAAGGCATGATCTCGGTCCAGGCGCCAAAAGTCGAGACCCTATCGACCATCGGTAGCGGTGACGCTTACCTCGCAGGCCTCCTGGCGGGCCTCCTCCACCGTAGGCTACCTTCGGTCGAGGCCGTGCGCCTGGCCGCCGGTTGCGCCGCCGCGAACGCCGAGACATTGGGTGCTGGCGTCTTCGCGGCGCGGCGGGCCGAAGAGCTTGCTGAAGCGGTCCGAGCAGAGGTCCTCGCTGGTAGCCCGAAGTAGCAGAGGAGTGGTGAGGCCGCCAGGCCCCCGGAGGGCGAAGTTCGGCGTGCTAGAATAGCGCGGCTAGAGGAATAGCAACTTAAGTCTTGGAGGTGCTGTTGATGGTCGCCGAGGTTACGGACGCTACGTTCGAGAACGAGGTTCTTGAGTCTGAGAGGCCGGTTATAGTCGATTTCTGGGCGCCGTGGTGCGTGCCGTGTCGGCGCGTCTCCCCGATCCTAGACAAGATGAGTGAGGAGCGGGACGACGTGCGCTTTGTAAAGCTCAACGTGGACGATAACCCGCAAACCGCGATGAGCTACCAGATAACGAGCATCCCGACCATCGCTCGCTTTGAGAGCGGTCGACCCACCCAGCAGGCCGTCGGCGCCCTGCCCAAGAACCAGCTCGCCTCGCAGCTCGGGCTGTAACCGTGGCGGGGCGCTATGCGTCGCATCCGAGCATCTTGCGTCGGACGTTTCGCGATTGCTTGAAGTAACCCGGCCGGTTACAATCTGAGGCGAAAAGGCGATGTCCGGCGCGCCCGGAAGGTTTAGGACGTGCCGAGGACACGTAAGTCAAAAGAGGTTAAGGAGGTGGCTTAAGTGAAGTTCAAGCCGCTCGGTGAGAGGGCGTTGGTGAAGGTGGTGGAGCGCGAGGAGACGACGCCGTCGGGCATCGTGCTCCCGGACACGGCCAAGCAGAAGCCGCAGACGGCGGAAGTAGTCGCGGTCGGCCAGTTCGAGAACGGGGTCAAGGTCGACGAGGGCGACGTCATAGTCTTCGCCAAGTACTCAGGGACTGAGATCACGCTCGACGGTGAGGACTATATGATCCTGGACTCCGACGATATCCTTGGAGTGGTCGAGGACTAGCCTAAAGGCCAGGGGACCATCCTCGCCCGAGGTCTTCACGCCGGGCACTCCGTCGGAGATGCCCGGCACGTTTATTTAGGCGATCATCCGGAGCTTCCGTTGCTTTCTGTGAGCCTGTTCCCGACCGGATTGTTCGAGGGGCCCTCCCGTGCGCGCGCTGCGTAGAGGCGACAGGGGCCGGGAGGTCGTGGACCTCCAGACCAGGTTGCAGGCCCTGGGTTTCGAGCTGGGCAACCGGGGGATAGACGGGGTCTTCGGGCACAAGACCGAGCTGGCCGTGAAGGCCTTCCAGCAGGCCATAGGGACACTCGCCGACGGCGTGGTGGGTGAGATCACCTATAACGAGATCCACGAGGCCAGCTACCGCCCCGGTGGACGCCTCTTGTACTTGCGACAACCCCCCTTCAGGGGCGCCGACGTTGCGGAGCTACAGCGCATGCTGAACGACCTGGGCTTCGACCCCGGCGCCGTGAACGGCCTCTTCGACGAGCGTACCACCCGCGCTACGAAGGAGTTCCAACGCAACGCCGGCCTTGAGCCCGATGGTGTAGCAGATCCCGGGATCTTCAAGGTCTTAAAGACCTACGCTGACCAGACTTTGGGGACCCACCAGTTGCCGGACAAGAGTGGCGGCTACTTCCCCGAGGATCTCTTCTCTGGCACGATCGTGGTGGACGCCGCCCACGGCGGATGGGATAGGGGGCACGTCTGCCCATCGGGCCTGGCGGAGGCGGACCTGAACCTTGCCGTGGCTCAGGAGCTCGCCCAAATATTGCCGGCCCGCGAGGTGCTCCTCACCCGCAGCGAGGACGAAGAGGTCTCCAACTCTGACCGGGCGTATCTGGCCAACTCTTCGGGGGCCAAGATGGTGGTCTCTATCCACCACGCCGTCTACAAGTCGCAGAGGGCCGAGGGCACGGCCTCCTACTACTACAACCGCCTGGGCTACCAGTCGCACCGGGGCCGTATGGCAGCAACCTATATACAAAAAGGCGTCAGCCGGGTCCTGGGAACGCTGGACATCGGCGAGTTTGGCCGCTCCTACGACATCCTGCGCGAGACCAACATCCCGGCCGTCATCCTGGAGCCTTTGTACCTCACCAACCCCCGCGAACTCGAGCTTGCCTCCGACCCTTACTATCCTGCTACCGTCGCTGAGGCTATAGCCGGAGCGCTGGAACTCTACGCGGGCCGGGATGCGGCGTTTATAGCCGTTTAGCTGTCGACTATCAGCTTTCGGCACTCAGCGCTCATGCGGCGCATCATTATGTAGACGCGAGCGGGCAAAGGAGGACAGTCGGGCTAGTTGGTGGTCATGAGCGACCTGACGTTGTCACGAGAAAACCTCGATTGGATGCAGCCGATCCGAGCGGAACACGGCGAGCTCTACTACTCGGGGATCGATCCCCACTTCACGTTCGTGTTTCCCATCTTCGGCTTTGATTGCGAGAAGTTCGGGGGGCACGTGAAAGAACGGTACCTACGGCTGACAAACAATGGCTGACTGCTATAATGACTTTTACAGTCGGGACGTAGCGCAGCCTGGTAGCGCGCCTCGTTCGGGACGAGGAGGTCGGAGGTTCAAATCCTCTCGTCCCGACTACTTCGCCGGACTTAGAGTCCGACCTCTTCTGCTTCCTGCATGAGTTCACCCCAGTCCTCGTAGAGTCCTTCGAGGATGCTTTTAAGCTGGCGGTGCTCGGTAACGACCTTGCGGGAGCGTTCGCCGTCGGTGTAGAGCTCTGAGGTGGCGAGCTCTTTTTCGAGGCGGGCCACTCGGCGCTCGGTCGCGTCTATTTCGCCCTCGACGGACACGAGCCGCGTCGCGACAACGTTCTGCTGCTTGTCGAGCCCAGGCCTGACCCTGCGGCGGGGCGAGCGACGACCGCCCCGACTGCCCTCTTTAGCGTCCAGGCGGCGGTGGGAATGGTAGTAGTCGTAGCCGCCCAGGTAGTTGACGAGGCTCCCTTTTTCGAGCTCGACGACGCGGGTGGCGAGCTTGCGCAAGAAGTAGCGGTCGTGGGAGATGAAGAACATTGTACCCCGGTACTTCAGGAGGGCGTCTTCCAGGGCCTCGCGGGCGGGGATATCGAGGTTGTTCGTCGGCTCGTCAAGGAGGAGCAAATTCGCGTCGCTCGCCACGATCATCGCCAGGCTGAGCCGGTTTTTCTCGCCTCCGGAGAGGGCGGAGACCTTCTTGAAGACCTCGTCGCCGGAGAAGAGGAAAGCGCCCAGGAGGTCTCGAGCTTCTGGCGCGTCCAAGCCCGTAGCGTACATCGCCTCCTCGAGGACGGTCTTGCTCCCGTCAAGGCGGGCGAGCTGCTGGTCTTGGTAGGCAAGCGCGACATTGTTGCCGAGGCGGACTGTGCCCTTTTGTAGCTCGAGCTCCCCTGCTACCAAGCGCATGATCGTGCTCTTGCCGGTGCCATTAGGGCCGAGTAGCGCTACCCTTTCTCCGCGCTCGATGACGAGCTCTAGACCGGTCAGCAGGGGCTCGTCGTTGTAGCTGTAAGTGACGTCCTCCATCTCCAGTACTACCCTGCCGGAGCGGGCCGTCTCGCCGCCCAGGTCCAGCTTCATGTTCTTCTTGCCGTTCTTTGGGCCCTCGATCTTCTCCATGCGATCTAAGAGCTTCTGCTTGCTCTTAGCCTGCTTCGCCTTCATCGCCTTCGCCCGGTTCTTCTCGATGAAGCGTTCGAGCTGCTCGCGGCGCTCGAGGTTAGCCTTCGCCTTTCTCGCGAGCTGCTCGTCCTGGGCCTTTTTCTCGGCGACGTACCTGGTGTAGTTACCGGGATAGCGGGCGAGCCTGCCGTCGTCGAGCTCCAGGATGCTGTCGGCGACGGCGTCCAGGAAGTAGCGGTCGTGCGAGACGACGAGGACGGCGGACTTGGCGTTCTTGACGAAGTTCTCCAGCCACTCGATGGCCTTGAGGTCCAGGTGGTTCGTTGGCTCGTCGAGGAGGACGAGGTCTGGCTCGGAGAGCAGCAGCCTTGCCAAGGCGATGCGGCTCTGTTCGCCGCCGGAGAAGGAGCCCACGGGGCGCTTCCAATCTTCGGGTTCGAAGCCCAAAGAAGTGAGTGCGGAGGCCGCTCGCGCCCGGTACCCGTATCCGCCGTTCCGGTCGAACTCGGCCTGGAGGCGCCCGTAACGCTCCAAAAGATCCGGCGAGGGGTTCTCGGAGAGCATTGCCTCAAGGGCTTTGAGCTCCTCTTCACGGCGGATCAGGCCCTCGAAAGCCGAGAGCATCTCCTCCTCCACTGAGCACCCCGTCCCCACGTAGAGGCTCTGGGAGGTCATCCCGACCTTCGCGCCGCCCACACGCTCGACCGTGCCGCCGTCCGGCTCCAGGTTGCCGGAGAGGACGTTCAGGAGGGTCGTCTTGCCGACGCCGTTGCGGCCCACGAGACCGATCTTCTCCCCGACCTCGACCGAAAGGGTCGCCCCGGAGAGGATCTTCAATTCCCCCCCGTGGTACGTCACGATGTCTCTTGCAACAATAACCTTCATGACGATGGAAGTCCCAATTCGGAGAAACTAATCACGTCTACGCTAAGATCGCCTTTCTCTATACTTTGACCAATTCTAACCGCTCGGGCTGGGAGCCGGCGGGCGCGAATACCCGGAACCGGAAGGGCGTGTTTGCAGATTGGGAATTTGTTGGACTATATAACTTTAGTTGGACTAGGTGTGGTCGTGGCGCAATGGCTGATGAAGCGTAACGAGTGATGATGTATAAGGCTGCCGTGGCCTCCAGTGGTTCTTCGATCCAAGGGTTAAAAAGGGCTAGTCCATGGCACCAGGTAGATTGCCTCCTAGCCGGTCGTCAACCTCCGCGAGCAGCCCCCTCGCCGCATAGGCCGACATGCCCTCGTTGGTGTTGAAGTGTACGACGGCTTGCCCCGAGGAGCCCCGCTTGACCGCCGCTATGACGAGCACGCTCTCCACCTCCGCGTCTGCGGCGTCGGCGTATGTGGCTTCGAGCCTCGTCGACAGCCGCGTCGCCACCTCTGATATCCTGCTGGGGTCCATAGGCACGTCCTACTCCTTTCTCTTCTCAGCCACCGGAATGATGACACTAACCAAAGCCCGCCGCATCCCCCGCTAGGAGGGCCATACAGCAAGGCCGAAAACCGTTGCCACGAACAGGCCCAGTCCTGACCGTCTTCGGTTCGTCAGACACGCCCTAGTCGTTAGGGTCTATCCGAGTTTTCAGATACTCTCTCTAGGTCAGCAAACCTAGCTCCCTAACGTGTGCGGCGCATGGCCGAACCGCGGCTGACGGCAATGGAGCAGCCGAGGTACGCGGGTTCTACTTGGGAGTGAGCGGCAAGTCCCGTAGACTTCCGGCATGGTCTAGCACCGCCAACAACGAGGGGAGGAACAAGCCGCTCTCGCCGGCCCCTTCCGCGGTTCTCGTAACGCAGCGGCACCGGTCGTCGAAAGGAGACGTCATGACCACCAAAGACCTACCGATCGTCCCCTTCGCCTCCCGCGACGCCTGGGAAGCTTGGCTTGAGGAACACCACGCGGTCTCTGACGGGCTGTGGCTCAAGATTGCCAAGAAGGGATCAGGTATCGAGACCGTATCCTACGCAGAAGCCCTTGAAGTGGCTCTGTGCTACGGCTGGATTGACGGCCAGAAGGCGTCGTTCGACCAGGACTACTGGCTGCAGCGGTTCACCCCGCGTAGACCGAGGAGCAAGTGGTCAAAGGTCAACCGCCAGAAGGCCACCGAGCTTATC
>JALZFJ010000355.1 GCA_030867425.1 Actinomycetota bacterium
ACGTAGTCAAGGTGAGCGAGGTCGCCGGCACCAAGGCGCACCAGGTCTGCGTGGGAAGCTCGGTGAACTCGGGATTTGAAGATTTGGCGGTCGTGGCGGCCGTCCTTGAGGACGAGATGGTAGCCCCAGAGCTGGTGATGACCGTGACGCCGGGGAGCCGCCAGATCCTGGACTCCATCGCTCAGGCCGGGGTGTACGCGCACCTCGTGCGCGCCGGGGCGCGGATGTTGGAACCGGCGTGCGGACCGTGCGTCGGGATGGGCCAGGCGCCACCCTCGGATTCGGTGAGCGTCAGGACGTTCAACAGAAACTTCCCCGGCAGGAGCGGGACGCAGAGCGACAACGTATACTTGTTCAGTCCGCCCACGGCCGCAGCGACGGCCCTTTACGGCGTGATCACAGACCCGCGCGAGCTCGGAGACTACCCTGACCTGCCCGAGGCGCCGATGCACCCGGCGGTGGACGACAGCCAGATCCTCGAGCCCGCTCCCGAGGACGAAGCGGGAAGCATCGAGATACCGCGCGGCCCGAACATACACGAGCCGCCCGAGCCACCGGAGCTCGCCGACGAGCTCACCGGTCGCGTGACCATAGTCCTCCCGGACGACGTCTCGACCGGCGACCTCTCGCCTGACGGGGTCGAGGTGATGGCGTTCCGCTCGAACATACCGGAGCTCGCCAAGTACACTCTACGGCGCTTCGATCCCGAGTTCCCCGAGAAGGCTCAAGAGCTGGCGCCTGGCTTTATCGTGGCGGGCGAGAACTATGGGCAGGGCTCCAGCCGGGAGCACGCCGCCTTGTCGCCGCTGCACCTTGGGATCCGGGCGGTGATCGCTAAGAGCTTCCCCCGCATCCACCGGCGCAACCTGATCTCGCAGGGCATCCTGCCTTTGCTCTTAAACGACGAGGAAGACTACGAGAAGTTCGAGCAGGGCCAGGAGTGGACGTTGTCCGGCATCCGGCAACGCCTAGAGAACGGTGACAAAGAGGTGCCCATACAGAAGGAAGACGGCACGGAGATCACGCTGCTCGCGGACTACTCGGATCGCGAGCGGGATATCCTCCTCCAGGGCGGCATCCGGCGCCAGCTCCGCCAACAGCGGCCTGCCGAAGCCCCGGCGAGCAAGGTCGAGCCGGCGGACCGCGGGGAAGAGCATACCGCCGGATAGGGGTAGAGTGTCAGCTTATTGCTGATCGCCGGCTGGCTTTCTCGGGCCGGCGGGCGGCGAGGAGCAGGACGAGCACCCCGAAGACGATGGCAGCGTCGGCAGCGTTGAAAACGGGCCACGCTTCGAGGGGCCAGAACTCGAGGTCGAGGTAGTCGGTAACGACACCTTCGGTTAAGCGGTCGAGGAGGTTGCCGGCGGCGCCGCCGAGGATAAGGCCGCACCCCATGGTCGTGACGCGGTCGGGTGGCCTCTGGAGGAGCATCCCCAAGATGAACGCGACCGCGATGATGCTCCCGAGCAGCAGCAAACCCCCGCGTTCGTCGAGGATACCGAAGGCCCCACCGGCGTTCTCGATGTGGGTGAGGCGGAGGACGTCAGGGATCAAGGCGGTGCTCTCCCCGAGCCGCATCGAGCCTTCAATGTGCCTTTTTAAGCCCTGATCTACGAGAAAGACGAAGAGGGCGAGCGCGAGGGCGAGACCCAAGCCTGCGGGGCGGCTCACGGTGCCATCCAGGGTCGGAAGATGCTCGTCGCGGAGCCCTTAGTGGCCGCCGTGATCGTGCTCTTGGCCGCTAGGAAGGTCCGCGTCAGAGGCGGATGGTTCTTCTGCCTGGACGCCTCGTCTCTGCAAGAGCTCTTGCAAAACGCGGATCTCGGCCTCCTGCGAAGCAGCCACCGCCGCGGCGAGTTGTTGGACCTCCTCGCGCTCGGTCTCCTCTAGGACGGCCTCCGCCATCGGCAGCGCCGCCTCGTGGTGCGGGATCATGAGCTGTAGAAAAAGGACGTCTGCCTCTTCGGGGGACGCTCTTTGAAGCCTGTCCAGCTCCTCGGGGGCTGCCATGCCTGGCATCCGGCCCTCGGTCGGGTGTCCCATCCAGCTCATGGCGGGCTCGGTCCCGGTGGGTGGGAGGTCCCACACCTGCAGCCAGCCCTGCATCTGGCCTATCTGGGCCTGTTGCGTGAGGGCGATGTCCGCTGCCAGGGTGCGGATCTCTTCGCTCTCGGTCTTGCCGCGGACGATCTCGGCCATCTGGACGGCCTGGGCGTGGTGGACGATCATGTCCCTCGCGAACCCCGCCTCCGCCGAGTCCTCGCTGGGTGCGCTCAAAGCGGCTGGGACGTCGCCGGGTGTCCTGGCGAAGAACATCAGCGCGAGCGCGGCACCCACCACCACACCTACGAGGAAGGTCGCGACGAGGACCGGGACCCGGGGGAGACCACGCCGCCTGGATAGGGGCTCCCGCAGGAGTTTGGCGCGTTGAAGGAGGCTCCCTTTCACCTACGACACGGTGTCGCTGGTTCCGCCCGTGCAGGCGGCGCCAGGCTCAGGGGTCTGGGAACCGCGCAGGTAGGAGCTGATGAACCGCTGGAGATTCACGTCGTCGGCGTCCTCGAGCCGCAACTGGGCACCCCAAGCGGAGGCCACTATCGGGGCGTCGAGACCCGGGTAGGGGCTCGCGAGCAGGCAGTCCTGGCCCTCCACGATCTCCTGCAGTCGGTCTTTCTGATCTTGGGAGAGGTCGGGGCTGTAGGTAATCCAGACCGCCCCGTGCTCCAAAGTGTGGACAGCGTTCTCGTTGCGCACCGGCTCCTCGTAGAAGCCGGCGTTCTGCCACACCGGGTTGTGCTCGCCGCCGGCCGGCGGGTCTTGCTCGTAGTCGACGGTGCCCTCGGTATGCTGGCCAGCCCTCCCT
>JALZFJ010000306.1 GCA_030867425.1 Actinomycetota bacterium
CGGATCTCTTCCCCGAGGGATTAGAACTCGCCGGAGAACCGGCGATCGCAGGTTTCGTAGGAGGTTTCACCATTTTGTTCTTGACCGAGGCGCTCACCCGCGCCCACACGCACAGCTCGCTAGAGGATCGTGTCCGCAAGCATTCTTTAGGGCAGTTCGTCCTGGGGTTGGCGATCCACAACCTCGCCGATGGTTTCGTCCTGGGTGTCGGCGCCGAGGCGTCCGGGATCACCTCCGGGCTCGTAGGCTTGGGCATCCTGGTCCACCAGGTGCCGGTCGGGATCTCGCTTGCCGCGGTCCTCGTGGCTGCGCGTGCGTCCGATTCTCGGGTGGTGTGGACGACGGTGGCTTTGGGACTCGCGATCCCGTTCGCGGCGGCTTTGACCATGGCCTTGCCCGTACCGGGCGAAGAAACTCTCGGTTTGCTGATCGGCGTCGCCGGAGGTGTGCTGGCCTACGTGGGGGCAGCTCACTTGCTCCCGGAGGCCCAAGCCGAACACCCCGACAGGGTCACCAGCATTCTCTTTGCCGCAACGCTCGTTATAACCACCATCGCTCTCATGAGCGTTCTGGGTGGATAGCACCGCTATCCAAAGCTTCCATGGGACGGCTCAGACGAAGTAGAGGTACCAAACGGCCAGAAGGAGGGCTTCGAGGCCGAAGGCGAGCATGATAGGGGACGCGGCGACGAACCTTTTTCGAGAGTAGACAGTCGGGGCTATGAGGTAGCCGAAGACCAAGCCCCCCACGAGGCCGCCAATGTGGGCGGTGTTGCTCACGCCTGGGATCGTGAAACCCAAGAACAAGTTGATCGCGGTGAGGAAGAGGAGCTGGCTGATCACCGGGTTTCGCGTCGAGAAGGTGCCACGCCTGATGGCGAACCCGAAGACGCCACCCAAGAGGCCGAAGATGGCGCCCGATGCCCCGACCGCCGGGGCGTTGAAGGAGCCGAAGTACAGGTACGCGAGCCCGCTCGCGATCCCGCTTATAAAGTACAGCGCGAAGAAGCGGCCCCGCCCGAAGGAGGCCTCCGCGAAGGAGCCCAGGAAATAGAGCGAGATCATGTTCATCGCCAGGTGCGCGAAGCCCGAGTGCAAAAACGCGCTCGTCAGGAGGCGCCACGCCTCGCCATCCGCCACGAAAGCCGGCACGAGCGCCCCCAGGATTAGGATATCCCCCGGCTGACGCAAGAGGCCATTGCCGAGCGGTACCCCTACGGCCGCGCCCTGGGCGGCCACGAGTAGGTACACCAGTACGTTGGCGACGATGAGGCCGAACGTTACCGGGAGGTGGGGGGAGGCCAAGGGCCGGCGCTCTAGCGGCGTTTGATCTCGCGGGCGGCGTCGCCGACCTGGACCTTGGTCACGTCCTCCAGAGGCCCGCCGAACATGCTCTCCAGATCGGGGCCGCCAGTCCCTTGCCCGAAGCCCTGAACCTGGACGTTCTCGCCGAACATCTGCTGAAACATGCGCTGGAGGTTCTCCTGTACCTCGGCGAACCCCGTGGCACCGAAGGGCGAGTCAGCGTCGAAGATGCGGGCGACGGCGAGCCTCTCCTTGACCTCGGTGACCTCGGCCTTCGCTTTCACGTCCTCCACGGTCCCCAAAGTTTCGCCGGTGTCTGGGTCCCAGACCTCCTCGCCCTCGGGGGCGAAGATCTCGAAAAGCATCCCCTGCCGGACGCCGTGTTCACGGCCCCGGTTCAGGACGACTTCGCCCTTGCCCAAAATCTTTGCGACTTTGCCTTCGACGGCCATGCGGTCTTCTCCCTCCGTGCTTAACGAACCTCGAAAAGATTATATCTCTCACGGCGGCACCGTCGGACGCCCGCTAGAATCCGCCCCATGACTGGGACAACGGGAAGAGTTCGCACGAACAGGGTAGGGCGACACCTGCCTACCTCGGGCGGGTTCAAGAAGACCCTGCGGCTCGCGCAGGAGCAAGGGCTGGAGACGGTCCAGATCTTTGTCTCGAACCCCCAGAGCTGGGCGGTGCCGGCGCCGCGCCCGAACGCCGAGTCCTTCGTGAGGGGTGTCCGGGAGGTCGGTCTCTCGCCCGTGGTTGTGCACGCTAAGTACCTCATAAACCTCGCTTCCCCCGACCCCGGTCACTGGGAGCGCTCGGCGAAGTCCTTGTCGGCAGAACTCGCTGCGGCGAGCTCTTTAGGCGCCGATCTCGTCGTGGTCCATGCCGGTAGCCATGCGGGAAGCGGAGAGGAGGAGGGCTTCAAAAGGCTCGTCGAAGGGTTGAACCGGGCACGGGAGCTGGCCGGTGACGGGGCGGCGGAGCCTTTGGTCGAGAACTCGGTCGGGGCGGGGACGCAGTTGTGCTCCACGTTCGGCACTTTAGCCAAGGTGGCGAGGGAGGCCGGGGCGCGGGCATGCGTGGACACGGCGCACGCGTACGTTGCGGGCTACGATCTCTCGACGCCCGAGGGCGCCAGGGAGGTCGCGGGGGAACTGAAGGACGCTCTAGGAGATCGTATCGCGCTTTTGCACCTCAACGACGCCAGGAACGCTTTGGGGAGTCACCGAGACGGGCACGAGAGGATAGGGGAAGGCCAGATCCCGAGTGCGGCATGGGAGGAGTTCTTTGCGCAGCTGCCCAACGTTCCGGCGGTGATGGAGACGCCGTACGCGACGCCGGAGGTAGACGCCGAACAGGTGCAAATCGTTAAGGCCCTGGCGGGCGGGTTGCCTCTTTCGTCTTACGGGGTATAGAATCTGTTGCCATGAAGACCGTGGAGATCCACCCGGTACAGAGGAAGGCGGATTTGCTCTCGGCCATCGGGGAGACGCTGAGGGCGCTACGCACCGAACGCGGGCTCACCCTGCGGCAGGTCGCCGAAGGCGCCCACGTTTCCGTCTCTTACCTCGCTGAGATAGAGCGCGGCGAGAAGGACCCATCCTCCAAAGTACTCGAGAACGTCGCCGGAGGCTTGGAGGTAGGGGTAGGAGATCTCCTACTGCGTATCGCCGCCGCTCTGGAGCCTGAATCCTCCGCAACACCCGTCGCGGGCGAACTGGCCGCCTGAGCGCAGGGCGAAGGTCCTAAAAGCGAAAGACCCCTAAGGCCGGTCGTGGAAGCGATCATCTTCGTCGGGATACAGGCGTCTGGGAAATCTACTTTTTATCGCGAACGCTTCTTCGACACTCACCTCAGGATCAACCTCGACATGCTCAAGACCCGCTACCGGGAGCAGCTCATCTTGCGAGCCTGTATCGAGGCAAAACAGCCCTTCGTCGTGGACAATACCAACCCCTCCGTCGAGGAGCGTGCCCGGTACATAAGATCGGCCAAGTCCGGCGGTTTCCGCGTCGTCGGATATTACTTCGGTTCGCGGATAAGAGAAGCGTTGGCCCGCAACAGCGATAGGAAGGGCAAAGAGCGCATCCCGGAGAAGGGGATCCTGGGGACCTACAAGCGGCTACGCGTGCCCAGTCTGGAGGAGGGCTTCGAGCTGCTCCGCTACGTACGCATAGACGAGGAGGGCTGCTTCGTAGTTAAGGAGTGGTCAGACGCGGAATAAAAGCTCCTCGCGTGCCCGAACGTTCACGCTCCGAAGAGGTACGCCAGGACGATACTCAAAGAGTTGTAGACGGAGTGGGCGAGGAAAGTGGCGGTGGTGTTGGCCCGCTTACGTAGGAAACCCAAAGCGATAGAGATCAGGAAGACGTAGCCGAGCACGACGGAGAGGCCGTACTGGACGTGCATGGAGGCGAAGAGGATGGAGGTCAGGGTTATGCCCAGGACGGGCTGCAGTGCCCCGCGGAAGAGTGTCTCCTCGCCCGCGGCGGCGCCGACCCCGATTAGTAGGGCGAAAAGCACCGCGTGGAGTGGGCTCAAGCCTCGCGGGTCGAAGAGGCGGTTGGATACCTCCCCGACCCTCTCGTAGGACTCGGGCTGGAGGTAGGCGAAGAGTGCGTCGGCAGCGAACGAGAGGAAGAGCGCCCCCACGACGAAGAGCGCGGCGAGCCCGAGCTGGGGGAGCGAGACGGAACCATAGCCGAGCCGCGACAGGGTCTCGCGAGGGCTGCGGCGGACGCCGAAGCCCACCCCGAGGACGGCCACGACGACGAACGGCAGCTCGGTCAGTAGTACGAGGCCCGGCGAGATCCTGTCGCCTCCCCCCGGAACGAGCGCCGCGATGTCCGAAGATTGGTTGATGAGGAGCAGGCCCGCCACGTTGTTCACCAGCAGCAACACGAACACCCAGAGCGTGAAGAAGATCGGCGGGTCTGACCAGAAGCCGGCCTCCCGGCGACCAGTCACCTTGAGTAACGGCGGGACGCAGAGCGCCACCCCGGCTACGCCCGCGAGGATGGCCGCTACCCCCGCCGCTGCGACGGCCAGCGGCTGAGAGACCTGCGATTCCCCTCCGCCCGATGATGCTAAAAGCAGCCCCAAACCCGCCAGGATCCCAAAGGTTGCTACCAAGAGCGAGACGAAGAGGAGGATCACGATCAAGCTGATCTCCGCGTTCCGGTTCTTCTTGCCCCAGTGGGCCATGAGAGCTAGGCCCCCCACCAACAGAGTAGGGATGATCGTCAGAACCGCGGCGTTCATAGAAAGCCTTCCGGAAGAATGGTGCACACCAGCCGAGAGGTTAGCACACGCCCGCCGCACGAAGAGTCCAGGCCCGTGGATCATGCGCGGGCCTGGCGCTTAATGGACCGGAAGGGGGACGATCCATTACAGATAGAGTAACCGTCCGAAGTTACTTCCAAAATACAAAACACCCTGAGCTACACTTCCGCGCCCTGCTAACCGGGAGTGGCGTCGAGCAGTTAGAATTGGCGAGGGCATGACTGGCTACGCGGCCGGAGAGAGGAGCGTAAAGTAGGGGCAAGTTCACCGAAGGGTTCGGAGGAGGGAAAAGATCACAGATAAGTTGCCATTGCCAGTCGTGGAGTTCGTACCGTCCTACCATAAGGACAGCATAGTGGCAGAACGCCTCTTGGTCGTTTTCAGACAGAGCCTAGTTTTCTATAGTATCGGTATCGGGTGCGCTGCCCCTCTATTGGCAGCCAAGGCCACAGGCGTACGCAGCGGTGATCGTGGCGCAACTCGGCGACCACGTTGCGCCACAGCGAGCCGTTCATGGCGGCCCCGTGGAGCTGGACGAGCACGGGGCCGTCCCCACCCGTGTCCTCATATTCGATGGCGCGGGCTGACAGTTCTACCTCAGGCATGGCCGTACCTCCCCGACCTGGTGCGGGCAGCATCGTAGTTTTGTCCTCCTGCTTAAAACACAAGCTAAGCACCGGCGTGCCTCGTCCGGTCGAGCGCCCTTACCAGCGCCTCCGGACGGAGAGCTCCACCCTCGACCTCAAAGACCTCCACCGACTCATCCC
>JALZFJ010000003.1 GCA_030867425.1 Actinomycetota bacterium
GACCAAGGCGCGTATCTCCTGCTCGTCGGCGTCGCGGTCCTTCGTCAAAAGCTCGACGAGCTCATCGTTGCTGACGAAGTGGCGTGCGATCATGACGAAGGTCAGCCGACCGTAGTGGCCGATGTCCGCGCCCCGATCCAAAGCCTCAAGCAAGTGGTTCATCATCGGGCTCTGGCGTAGATCCTCCACGGGCATTACTCGTGTTCCTTTCTGCTCGTTTAGACCAAGAGTACAAAATGTGCCTTCGAAAACAACGGTAAAAATCTCCATCTAAGATCAGCTAGCCGGGCTAGGATCTTTCTCTACTCCCAGGCTTATCGGATGGAGCCTACGAGTGCCGGCAGCACCTTGCTCGCCGAGCCTCGTAGGGTGTAGTGGACATGCCGCGTTAGCGGCGTCTCGTCCGGGTTGACCTCGACGACCACGGCCCCGGCTTGAAGCGCCTCGAAGGGTAGCGAGGCCGCAGGCTGCACGAGCCCGGACGTGCCGACGGATAAGAAGAGGTCGCAGCTATGGGCCGCTTCGAAGGCCTCTCCGAGCGCATCGGCTGGCAGCGCTTCCCCGAACCAGACGACGTCAGGACGCAAAGGGGCACCGCAGCGCGGGCAGGGGGGTGGGACCTCCGTGTCGTCCGCGCCGGGCTCGACGACCACGCCCTCTCGCGAACACTTCGAGCGCCAGATGTTGCCATGCAGCTCTACAACGTTTCGACTACCCGCCCGCCTGTGCAGGCCGTCCACGTTCTGCGTGAGGAGGGAGAAGGAGGTGAAGTACCGCTCCAGATCCGCCAGGGCCTCGTGTCCCGGGTTCGGCATCGCCTTCTCTACTAGCTCCCGTCGCCAGGAGTACCACTCCCACACGAGGTCGGGCTCGCGCCCGAAGGCTTCCGGGGTCGCAAGCTGCATGGGATCGTAACGCGCCCAGAGGCCGGTCTGGGCGTCGCGGAAGGTGGGGACGCCGCTCTCGGCGGAGATGCCGGAACCGGTGAGGACGGCGACGGTATCAGCGTCGCGCAGCCCCGCGACGAGGTCTTCCGGTATGCCGACGGCCGGATTGCTCACGTTCTTCTAACCCCGGGTCAGGCGCCCAATGCCCGGAGGAGTTTCTCCGGACCACCCGCCACGGGCACCATCCGCTGCTCTCCCGTCGTCATGTCGCGCAACTTACAGACGCCCCCCGCCAGCTCCTCGTCCCCGATTATGGCTGCGAACCTGGCGCCCGTCCGGTCGGCCTGCTTGAACTGCCCCTTGGCGCTCCTGTTTCCGTAGTCGAGGTCGCAGGAGAGACCTTCGGCCCGCAGAGCGGTCGCAAGGACGAAGGCTGGCAGGCGTGCCCCTGGGGCCAGGGTGACGAAGAAGACGTCGAGGGTCGGGAGCTCCTCCGGGGGGTTCGCGGCGAGGAGGATGCGCTCAACGCCGGTGCCGAACCCGATCCCCGGCATCTCTGGCCCGCCGAGCTCCTCCACGAGGCCATTGTAGCGCCCCCCGCCACCCACCGTGTCTTGCGCCCCTAGAGCGGCGCTCTTCGCCTCGAAGACGGTCAAGGTGTAGTAGTCGAGCCCCCGCACCAGGCGTTCGTCCACCGCGTACGGCACCCCAACAGCCTCGAGCCCCTCTTTGACCGCATCGAAGTACCACGTGGCCTCCTCGCTCAAGAAGTCCCCGATCGCGGGCGCCTCCGCGAGCACGGCCTGAGTGTTCTTGTCCTTGGAGTCGAAGGTGCGCAAAGGGTTCGTCTCGATGCGGGAGACGGAGTCGGGGTCGAGCTCGGATTCGTGCTCCTTGAGGTAGTCCCGTAGCTCGGGGGCATATCGCTTTCTCGTCTCGTGGTCGCCCAGGTTGTTCAGGTAGACCACCTCGTCCTCGACGCCCAAAGCCTGGTGGATGTCGCAGAGTAACGAGATCACCTCGACGTCCACCAAAGGGTCCTCAGAGCCCAAAACCTCAGCCCCTAGCTGGTAGTGCTGGCGATAACGACCCTTCTGCTGGCGCTCGTGCCTGAACATCGGCCCCATATACCACACCTTCACCGGCTGGGCGATCTTGTAGAGCCCGTGCTCGACGTAAGAACGCACAACCCCCGCCGTCCCCTCCGGCCTCAGGCTAAGTTCCCGCCCGCCCTTGTCGCGGAACACGAACATCTCTTTCCGCGCGATGTCCGTCTCCTCGCCGACGCTCCGTACAAAAAGCTGCGCATCCTCGAAGACGGGCAGCCGCACCTCCGAGTAGTCGTACCGCCTGAAGAAGTCGCGTGCTACCCGCTCGACCCAAGCCCAGAGCTCCGGCCGCTCGTGCGGCTCACGGCCCTCCGGGTAGACGTCGTAGGTACCCCTGGGTCCCCGGTAGTTCACAGGATCCCCAGGGGCAGGTACGGGTTGCTCTCGAGCTCCTCCATGGCCCTCAGTACCGGCCCGTGTCCTGAGTAGAGCCTGGTGGAGCCGTCCCAGAACGGCATGACCTTCCTTATGGAGACCTCGATCTCTTTCCAGGAGGCTCTTGAGATGTCCGTCCGGCCCACGCTCCCCGGCAAGATGAGGTCGCCCACAATCTGGTCGTGCCCCACCACGAACGTCACCGAGCCCGGCGAATGCCCCGGCGTGTGCAAGACCTTGAAAGCCTCGCCAGCGATTACGAGATCCTGACCGTCCGAAAGGGGCTCGTAGTCCGTAACTCCAGCACCATCCGTATCCGCCGGATGAGCGTAGACTGGGGCTTCTGTCTCGCGGCGCACCGCGTCCAAAGCTTCCACATGATCCCGGTGTCCATGGGTGACAAAGATGGCCGCGACCGGCTTCTTGAGGCGGGCGAGGATCTTCTCCGGTTCGGCCCCGGCGTCCACGATCAGGTCGCTTTCTGGAGCGTGCACGACGAAGGCATTGACCTCGAAACCGCCCATGTCGAGGGGGACTCGCTCTATCTCGACCACGAGAAGCTCCTAGCTTAGCTGTTGGCGCCCACAGGGGTGCCGTCGCGGGAGACCCGGCGAACGTCGTAGACGTCGGGGACGCTCCGGATCTTGCGTATGATATCCTCGACGTGCGCCAGGCTCGCAGCCTTGAACGCGAACCGCGAGAGGGCCGTCCTGTCTTCGATCGTGTCCACCCGCGCCGAAAGTATGCTCACTCCCGCGTCGGAGATGATCGAGGTAACGTCCTTGAGGAGGCCCATACGGTCCAACGCCTCGACGAGGATCTCCACCGTAAACAATCGTCCCGGCGCCGGCACCCACTCGACCTCGGCGAAGCGCTCGGGGTCGCGCGCCTTCAAGGCCCGTGCGTTCGCACACCCTGCCGCATGCACTACGACCCCACGCCCCAAAGACACGTACCCTACGATGTCTTCTCCGGGCATCGGGCTGCAGCAGCGGGCTAGGCGCGTGAGTATCCCGCTCGAACCAACGACCCGCACCCCCGTCTCGGAGTCGGTCTCTCCGTCGGAGAGCGGCAGGGGGACGAGCGCCGGGCTGCGCGTCCCGTTCGGCTCCTCCTCTTTGGGCCGTACCTTCTCGGCCACGCGGTGCGCTACGTTCTCGGCCGAGAGGGCCCCGAGGCCAACAGCGGCGAGCATGTCTTCCGGCGCCGAGTAATTTGTCTCCTTCGACACCTCGTCCCAGATGGCAGGCGGCACCTTCTCCACGCGCTGCTTCTTGAGGAGCGTCGTGACCTTCTCGCGCCCAAGGCTCAGGTTGTCCTCTCGATCGGCCTTGTTGAAGAATTGGCGGATCTTGTTCCGGGCGCGCGCACTCTGGACTACAGCGAGCCAATCCCGGCTCGGCTTCATCGCCTTGCCGGTTATGACCTCCACCCGGTCGCCGGAGACGAGCTCGGAATCTAAGGGCACGATCCGGCCGTTCACCTTCGCGCCGACAGTGCGGTGCCCGACCTCGGTGTGCACGTGGTAGGCGAAGTCTATCGGTGTCGCCCCGCTTGGCAGGCTTACCACGTCGCCCTTGGGCGTGAAGACGTAAACCTCGTCGGCGACCAGCTCGCCCTTGAGATATTCCATGAACTCGGCGGCGTCGGTCGTCTCCCCCTGCCACTCCATCACGCTCTTCAGCCAAGTGAGGCGATCGACTTGGCTGTCCTTGAGGCCGTGCTTGTACATCCAGTGGGCCGCGATGCCATACTCGGCGATTATGTCCATCTCGCGGGTCCGGATCTGGATCTCCAGTAGCTTCCCTTCGTTGGACATGACCGTCGTGTGCAGAGATTGGTACATGTTGAACTTTGGCATAGCTACGTAGTCCTTGAATCGCCCCGGGATGGGCTTCCAGACCGAGTGGATCACACCCAGAGTCCCGTAGCAGTCCCGCACGGAGTTCACGACGACCCTCAAGCCCGCGAGGTCGTAGATCTCGTTGAACTCCTTGTTGCGCCGGACCATCTTGTTGTAGATGGAGTAGAAGTGCTTGACGCGCCCCTTCACCTCGGCCTCTATTCCAGCCTCTTGGAGATCCTTCCTGAGCTCGACAGCCACCCCGTTGATGAACGCCTCCCGGTCTGCCCTGCGGGCCGCCACGAGCCGCTTCATCTCTTCGTAACGCCTCGGGTGGAGCGTAGCGAAGGACAAATCCTCCAGCTCCCACTTCACCGAGTAGATGCCTAAGCGGTGCGCCAGAGGAGCGTAGATCTCCAGCGTCTCTGTGGCCTTTTTGAGCTGGTTCTCTCGTTTGAGGTAGGCGAGAGTACGCATGTTGTGCAGCCGGTCGGCGAGCTTGATGATGATAACGCGCACGTCCCGGCTCATCGCCACAATCATCTTCCTGAGCGACTCGGCCTGCGCCTCTTCGAAGTTCCCACTGGGGAGCCTCTTCAGCTTCGTGACCCCGTCGACTATGTCTGCGACCTCCCCGCCGAATTGCTCAGCGAGATCCTTCTTGCTGATGGCCGTGTCCTCGAGGACGTCGTGCAGGAGCGCCGCAGCGATGGTCGTAGAGTCCAGCCTGAGATCGGCGAGTATATCCGCGGTCGCCAGAGGGTGATAGACGAAGGGCTCGCCACTCTTACGCACCTGCCCCTTGTGGGCGGCGTGTGCCCTCCCGTAGGCCTGGGCTATAAGCTCCTCGTCGGCCTCTGGGTTGTAAGAAGCGATCTTCCCGAGCAGGGAGGTTATCGTCACCTCCGGCTCGGTTACGACCTTCGGCTTCGCCTCTTCGCGGATTATCTCCATAGGAAGATTTTAGCATTTCGGCTCTTGCTGACTTCTAAATGGCTGCCACCGACAGCTGACGGCTTGTCAGAGCCGTCTCGAGCGGAAGATAACGATGAGTAGGATCACGGCCATGACGAGCGCGAAAGTAAAGCCGATGAACGCGACGATGGGGACGCCCAAGTAGGGTATCTGGGGACCGCCGCTGGCGAAGGCGCCTAAAAGAGAGGAGCCTATGAGTAGGGCGCCAGTGACGACGGCGAAGACGAGCCGGTTGGCGAGCACGTCCACCTCTCCGCTTAGCTCGTCGAGACCGCCGTGGCGGAACTTGACCTCTAGTTCTCCGTCCTCGAGCTCGGCGAGGAGCTGCCTTAGCTGCTCCGGGTAATCTTCCAGGTAGCGGGCGTATTCGAGGGCACGTTCCTGGGACCTTTCGAGGAGGAAGCCTGGCTCGTACCGCTCACGAAGCAGGCGGTTCGCATAGGGGCGGGCTAGCTCGTAGACGTTGATGGTCGGGTCTATGGAGCGGGCGAGGGCCTCGGCGGTCACGAGGGCCTTAGTGAGGAGCGGGAAGACCGGCGGCATCGAGAGCCTGTGCCTTCTTACGAGCATGATCAACTCCGATAACGCCTGCCCGAGCGTGACCTCCCCGACCGAGAGCCCCGAGTACTTGTATAAGAATTCCCTGAGATCCTGCACGAGCTGAGCCCTTACCTCCGGCGCGTAACGGGCCCCTAGCGACTCCAGGCCTCGCAGCGCCGCCGCAGAGTCCTGCTGTATGACGGCGATGAATAGCCTACTCAAGGCCTCTATGTCGCCGCGGCTCATAAAGCCAACCATGCCGAAGTCCAGGAGGGCGAGATCCCCTTCGGGGGTAAGGATGAGGTTGCCGGGGTGCGGGTCGCCGTGGAAGAAGCCGTCCTCGAAAGCCATCTTGAAGATCGCCTCCGCCCCCATCGTCGCAACACGTCGGCGTTCAGCCGGGGCCAGGAGCAGGGGCCGGATATCTTGGAAGCGGGTACCCTCGATGAACTCCATCGTTAAGACACGCTTCGTAGAGAGTTTGGTGTGGATTTTCGGGACCTTTACTGGGGTTCCGGAGAAGTTGTGAGCGAAGCGCCTCGCATTCTGAGCCTCGGACTCGTAGACGAGCTCGCGCCGGATCACGCCCTCGAACTCCGCGACCAGCTCCTTGACGTCTATGAAGAGCCTGTCCCCAAACCTGGCGTCAAGAAGCATCGCCAGATCCCTCATCAGGGCGAGGTCCGCCTCGACCCGGTAAGGCGCTTCCGGCCGCTGCACCTTGACCGCGACCTGCTCCCCGTCGTGGAGCCACGCCCTGTGGACTTGGCCGATGCTCGCCGACCGGAGCCACACCGGGTCGAACCCGGCGAAGAGCTTCTCTATCGGGGCCCCGAGTTCCTCCTCTATCACCGCCTGCGCCGTTGCGAGTGGTATGGGCGCCGCCGTGTCCTGAAGCTTCTGCAGCTCGAAGAGAACGCCCTCCGGGATGATGTCCGAGCGGGTGCTCAAAAGTTGGCCGAACTTCACGAACGTCGGCCCCAGATCCTCGAGCGTCCGCCTGAGCCTGACGCCGAAGTTAGGGGTCAGGAGTTCTTCCAGGCCGCGTCTCTCCCGCCTTCCCCGCCGGACGTCGAAGACGAAGCCGAACCCGTGGCGGACCAGGACCCGCCCGATTTGGGAGAACCGCACGAGGTTTTCCCGCCGGCGGCCGGAGTAAGGGGCGAGGCCTCTGTCTACGGCGGTCAAAGGTCCGAGCCCTCCCGCACCTTAGGGGAACGCCCTCTCCGGCGTCCTACTATGTCCTGGGCGGTAGCCCCGGCGGGGTCTGCGGCTCGTCCCTCGGCGGCTCGGGGGCCGTATCCGCGCCGCCGACCGGCGGAATGGTCGGCTCCACCTCCTCCGGCGGCACGCTTGTCTCCGGCGGCGCTTCGGGACGAACCTGCGCCTCTGGGGAGCGGTTCTCAAGGAGGCGTACGCGGTGCTCGAGCTGCTCGACGCGGAAGAGGAGGTCCTCGTAGGCCCCACGGTTCGGTATGCCGGCGCCGCGCAATCCCTGCTGCACGGAGGCGTCTATCAGGCTACGGGTACCGGAGGAGCGCTCACGCGCCCGGCTTAGAACATCCTCGACGACGGCGCGGCCCTCCTCACGTTCCATCCGGCCTTGCTCGATCAGGCGGTTCACCGCCTCTTGGACCCGCTCGCGGGTCACGGCCGCAGCGCCTATCTGCAAGAGGATCAAACGTTCCAGCGATTCAAACATCTTCTCTCCTTTATCTCGCTGTTGCGCTTCTCGGCGCCTTGCGTGTCCTCCCTGCGCGCCAAGCCTTGAACAAGCATAAAGTGGGCGCGGCTATAAAGATAGAGCTGTAGGTGCCCGCCGCGATGCCGACCAGGAGGGCGAAGGCGAAGTCGCTTAAGGTGGACTCGCCGAAGAGTAGAAGGGCTGTCACCGGGATCAGGGTGACGGTCGAAGTGTAGATCGAACGCATCACAACCTGCCGGATAGATTTGTTGGCCAGCTCGTCGTACCGGCGGCGGTTGTAGCCAGCCTCGGGTGTGTTCTCCCTTATGCGGTCGAAGATGATGATCGTATCATAGAGCGAGTACCCCAAAACCGTCAAAACGGCGACTACCGTCACCAGGTTCACCTCGCGCCCCACCAGAGCGTAGAAGCCCACCGTGATCAAGATATCGTGCAAGAGCGCGACCATCGCGGCGAAGGCGAAGGCGAACTCGAAACGCAAGCTTATGTACAGGACGATTATGAGGAGCGCCGCCGCCACGGCCTGCAGGGCCTGTTCTCGGATCTGGCCGCCGAACGTCGGGCTGATGCTCGTGACGCTGACCTCGGCCCCCAGAAAGTCCTCCAGGGCCTGCTGAACCTGCGTGTTCTCTTCCTGGGAGAGGACCGGCGTTCGGACCTCGTAACCCTCGTCGCCGAGCCTCTGCACGAACGACCTCTCGCCCAGGTCCCCGGGCAGCGCGTCCCTCACCTCCTCGGTGCCTGGCGACCCCTCCACGCCGCTCGCGGTGAACTTCGAGCCACCGGTGAAGTCTATGCCGAAGTTCATGCCCCCCAGGGCAATCGCCCCTACGCTGAGCAGGAGGAACACGGCCGAGACGGCGAACCAGATGCGCCACCCACCGACGAAGTCGACGTTCTTGAACGCCATAGCTAGCGCGCCCCCGCCCCGGCTTTGCCGGCCTTCGCAGGCCTCTCGGCTTCGAGGCTCTTTTTGGAGACGCCCATCATCGGGGCAGAGAGTTTAATGCCGCGGTCCGAGATAATGCCCAGAAGAGCCCGCGTGACCGCGACGGCCGTGAACATGGAGAGGACGACGCCCACGACCAGCAAGACCGCGAAGCCCTGCACGGAACCGGTAGAGAGTGCGAAGAGGATGAAGGCGGTGATGAGGGTGGTGAGGTTTCCGTCCAGGATCGCCTTGAAGCCCTTCTGGTAGCCGAGACCCACGGCGGTGCGGGGCGACTTGCCGCGCCTTATCTCTTCCTTGATCCGCTCGAATATGACCACGTTCGCGTCCGCCGCGACACCGATGCTCAAGACGATGCCCGCGATCCCCGGCAGAGTCACAGTTATCGGGATGGCAACGATGAGCCCCCAAAGCAAAAAGGCATAGATCAACAGAGCCAGGTCCGCTATCACCCCGAGTACGCGGTACACGACGAGCAAGAACAAGAGCACGAGCCCGAACCCTACGAGCGCCGCCAAAAGCCCGCTCCTCAAGGAGTCCGAACCCAAGGTAGGCCCGATCGAAGTGACGGAGAGGACTTCCATGTTCACCGGCAAGGCGCCGGTCTGCAAGACGATCTCTAGCTCCTCGGCCTCTTCTTTCGGGAGCCCGCCGCCCTCCTGGTTCTCGATCACGAAAGACCCCTGGTCGAGGACCTCCCGCACCGTCGGCGCGCTGATCACGTCCTCGTCGAGGACCACGGCGAGCCTGCCCTGCCCTGGGATGCCGTTCGCCAGGGCGTTGTCTATCACCTCTTGAGAGAGGTCGCCGAACTGCCCAGCTCCCTCGCCGGTCAAGTTTATCCGGACCATGCGCCTGCCCGCTTGGTCGCGCTCTATCATCGCCGACTCGAGCGCCTCGCCGGTAACGCCGGGCTCCTCCGGGACCACGTACCCTTGAACGATGACCCCTTCACCGCCGGGCGAGGGTGTCTCCTCGAAGAGGATCTTGGTTCCTCCCTCTTCGTAGGTCGGATCCCCTTCGAGCTCGCTCTGCAGCTCGTCTTTGGTCTCCTCGACCTCGTCCTCGGAGACGGGCTGCTGACCGCCCGCGGCGGCCAACACCTCGTAGAAGCCGAGCTGTGCCGTGCGCCCGATGACGTCTATCGCATGCTCGGTGTCAGTGATGCCGGGGATGTTCACGACGACCTGGTCCTGGCCCTGCAGCTGTATCTCGGGTTCCGTAACGCCCAGGGAGTCCACCCGCTTGCGGATGATACCCGCGGCCAGGTCCATCTCCTGACGGGTGACCTCCGAGCCGTCGTTCTTGTACCCCTGCAGGTTGGCGCTCACCCCGCCTTCGAGGTCGAGGCCGAGCCGCGTCGCCTCCGCCACCGGTTGGCGCAAGAAGATGAAGTAGGCGGCCACCCCGATCAGGGCGACCACGAGACCCAAGATGATGAGGTTGTTGCGGCGGTTGCTCATACCTTCAAGGTGATAATAGCACCTACGGAGCAGCGCCCGAAAGTCGCTCGTTCCCCGTCCGACCAGCGTAGCGCGCGATCCAGGCCCTCACGAACTCCCCGTAGAGCCCCTGTTCAATCGCCGCACGAGCCTGCCTGCACAGCTCGCTCACAAAGTGCACGTTGTGCAGCGTCACGAGCCGGTGGGCGAGTAGCTCGTTCTCCCGCACGAGGTGCGAGAGGTAAGCCCGACTGTAGCCGCCCGTGCAAGCCTCGCAGGAGCATTCTGGGTCCAAAGGCTCAAGATCGCGCCGGTAGGAGGCGTTCTTGAGGTTTATTCGTCCTTTGCCGGTGAGCGCCGACCCGTGGCGCGCCAGCCGGGTCGGCAGGACGCAATCGAACATGTCCACGCCCAGGGCTATGACCAGCAGGATACCTACCGGGTCCCCGATCCCCATGAAGTACCGCGGCCTGTCGGCGGGCAACTCCGGCGCCACCAGCGAGAGCATACGGAGCATCTCCTCCCGCGACTCGCCCACGCTCAAGCCCCCGACTGCGTAGCCGGGGAAGTCGAGCTCGACGGTACGCTCGAGGCTCTCTCTGCGCAGATCCTCGTGCAGCCCGCCCTGCACGATCCCGAACAGCGCCTGGTCCTCGCGAGCATGCGCCTCCTTGCACCGCTTCGCCCACCGGGCTGTGCGCCTTAAAGAGTCGGCGTGGTACCCCCGGCTCGCGTTCGCTGGCGGGCACTCGTCGAGCACCATCGTTATGTCCGCCCCAAGTTCCTCCTGCACCCTCGTCGTGAGCTCCGGCGTGAAGTAGTGCGAAGAGCCATCGTAGACCGATGAGAACTCGACCCCCATCTCGGAGAGCTTGCGCCGGTGCGCGAGCGAGAAGACCTGGTACCCCCCCGAGTCGGTGAGCATCGGACCGTCCCAGCCCGTGAAACCGTGGATCCCGCCTGCTTCCTGGACGATGTCCGCGCCCGGTCGGAGATACAGGTGGTAGGTGTTCCCGAGCACGATGCTGGCTCCCACCGAGCGCAGGTCGCCAGCGGTCAGGCCCTTGACGGTGCCCTTGGTCCCGACCGGCATGAAGGTCGGCGTCGGGACGTCGCCGTGCGGGGTGTACAAAGTCCCCGCGCGCGCCTCGCCATCGCGGGCCTTTATCTCTATAGAAACCGGTGCTCCTATCGCGACCTCCCGCCTCCTAAGAGCAACATCGCGTCCCCGAAGGAGAAGAAGCGGTAACGCTCCTTTACCGCGACCTCGTACGCCTCCCTGACGAGCTCTTTGCCCGCGAACGCCATTACCATCGCGAGCAGGGTCGAGCGTGGCAGGTGAAAGTTCGTCAGAAGGGCGCCCACCGACCGCCAACGGTAGCCCGGTCGGATAAAGAGATCCGACTCCCCCTCTCGTTCTCCCGTCGCCGCCCAACTCTCCAAGGCGCGGGCCACCGTGGTCCCGACGGCGACCACGCGCTCCGCGCCGCCGACGATCCGCGCCGTGTCCTCGGGCACGGAGTAACGCTCGGCGTGCATCCGGTGATCTGCCAACCTCTTGGCCCTTACCGGCGAAAACGTGCCGATACCGACGTGCAGCGTCACCCGCGCGACCCTGGCTCCCGCCTGCGCTACCCTTTCCAGCACTCTGGGTGTGAAGTGGAACCCGGCGGTCGGGGCGGCGGCGGAGCCGTCGTTTTTGGCGTAGACAGTCTGGTAGGCTGCCTCCGCCTCCGGCGTAGCCTCTATGTACGGCGGAAGCGGCATGCGCCCACGCCTGCGCAGCAACCCCGGTACGTCGGCGCCCGCGATGACCCACCGTCCCTCCTCGAGGGGCTCCACAACGCGCAACTCCTCGCTGCCCACGGCCAGCGACATCCCTGCCCGCAGGCGCTTGCTCGGCCGGGCCATGACCTCCCAGCAACCATTCCGGTCGACGAGGTGTCGCAAGAACAACAGCTCAGTCTCGCCCCCGCTGGGGCGGCGGACGGAGACGCGAGCCGGGAGGACCTTCGTCTCGTTCAGCACTACCGCGTCGTCAGGTCCTAAGAAGCGTGGCAGGTCGCGGAAGCTGTGGTGTTCGACGGTTCCCTTGCTCGCGTCCACCACCATCAGGCGCGAGGAGTCGCGAGGAGCAGCGGGTCTTTGGGCGATGAGCTCTTCGGGCAGCCGGTAGTCTAGCTCGCTCGTCAGCATCGTTTCCCCAGCGCTCCTAGCGGCGGAAGAACAGGTTCAAGAGGATGGTGAGTACGACGGAGACCAGGATCATGAGCCCTATCGGCGCGTAGACGGTCAGGTTCCCCCGCCGGAAGACGAGATCCCCCGGCAGCCGGTCTAGCCCGAATCTGCTCAAAAGGAGGAAGATGCCGCCGAGCACCAGCAGCACTACCGCCCCGCCGATCAGTAACTTGCCTAGTCCTTCGAGGCTCATGACCATATTCTATGCGCCCACCCGAAGATAGCCAACACGCCGGCTTGTCCCGGCGGCGCTATTCTGCCTTGCGCAGCACCAAAGAAGTAGTATTCGCTATCGGCAATACGCCAGTGAAAGAGGGGGCTGCACCGAGCCTCAGCCACTGCAACTTTGGTCCTGCTGCTTGTAGCCGTCGCCGTCAGTGGGCGTCGTCGGACGAGCGCTTGCCGTACAGGGAGGCTGCCAGAAGCGGAGGGGGAGGTTTGAAACATCCGGATAGGTCCAACCTGAGGCCGCGCGAGCCCGCAAGAACGATGCGAAGAAGCCTCATTTTGCCGTTTTGTACGGTCAAAGGCGTCTCATCGAGAAACACGCTAGCTATTTATCAGACAGATTCTAAGACCGGAGAGCGCCTCGCCGCCACCAACCCCCGCAGTGGGGATTCGGCGTCGGTCGGCCAAGGCGGGGTGTCCCAGGGCGCACGCCAGCAGTAGCTAAAGTCCGGTGGGCTTCCCTCGAGGGTCAGGCGGGGACGCTATCGGGTGAGCCCCGTCGGTAGCCGCTCGGCAGTCGCTTCTTGCGCTTTACCGAACCCCTTCGAGTTCCGCGAGCAACCCCTTCACATCGAGCGGCGCGGTGACCATCATCAGGTTCCCGTCTTCGTCGTAGGGCCACTCATCGCGCCGGCGGTCCCAATAGAGCTCAACGCCGTTCTGATCCGGGTCGCGCAGATAAAGCGCCTCGGAGACGCCGTGGTCGGAGGCGCCGTCGATAGGGTACCCAGCGTCCAGGAGCGCCTTCAGAGCCTCCGCCAGTTCACGGCGCTCGGGGTAGAGGATGGCGAGATGAAAGAGTCCCGCTGCTCTTTGTGGTGCGGGTGGGACATCGCGCCCGGCCCAGGTGTTCAGGCCGATGTGATGATGGTATCCGCCGGCTGAGAGGAACACAGCGTCCTCGCCGTACCACTGGGTGACCTCGAAGCCCAATAAGTCGCGGTAGAAGCCCAAGGAGCGCTCGATGTTCGCAACCTTCAAGTGGACGTGTCCGATGCGGGTCTCGGGGTGTAAGCTACGGGTCAATAGGACCTGCCTTTCACGCTGAGAGGTTACGGGCTTAGATTCTACTACCGTCCACGTCCCCACCGGTTCACCAGCAGAACGCCCGCGAGGGCCAGGAGGCTGCCTAGCACGGAGAGGAGCGTCGGGAGCTCGCCGAGCCAGATCCAGGCGATCAGGTACGCCAGGACCGGGACCAGGTAGAGGTAGCTGACGGCAACCGACGCGTTCATGCGTGCCATGGCGTAGGCATAGGTGACGTAGGCGAGCGCGGTCGGGAAGAGGCCGAGGAAGACCAGAACGAGGGTCGTTCCGACGGGGGCCGCCAGGGCCTGCGAAGCAAGCCCGGGAAGGTAAGGGAGCGTGAAGACCGTGCCCGCCCAGATCGCGTAAGTCGTGAAGGCCAAGGCCCCGTACTTTCTCAGGTACGGTCTCTGAAAGACGAAGTAAACGCTCACGCAGACGGCGGAGAGCAAGATCAGAAAAGCCCCAGGATCCAAGGCAAAGCCTTGCCCCTCGTCCAGAGAGATCAAAGCCGCCCCCGCGAAGCTCACCGCCATCCCGGCCCAGCCTAACGGCCTGAGCCTCTCCTTGAGGAAAGACGTCGCCAAGAGCGCGGTGAAGACGGGGGCGGTGGCTATCAGCACGCCCGCCGCCCCGGCGCTGACCGTGATCTCCCCGTAGTTCAGCGCGACGTGGTAGATGGCGAACGCGAGGAAGCCCGAGAGGAGTGTCGCCGGGAGGTCGTTGCTCTCCGGCAGGCGCAGCCGCTTCGCGAGCGCGTAGAGGACGAGCGCTACCGAAGCCACGAGCAAGCGTGCGAGCGCTACCTGCCCCGGCCCGAACGCCTCCAGGCTGGCCCTGATGCCGGCGTAGGCCGACGCCCAGAAGAACACAGTCGCCCCGAGGGCCAGAAGGACGCGAGTATCGAAGAGAGGCTTCACACGCCCATTCTAGGCCAGACTCTCCGGGTTCTACGCGTACGACCCAGATGGTGTTATCCTCCGTTGACGCAGCTCGTCGGCTTAACAGATAGAGGAGAAGAGCCCATGAAGACTACCGATGTCCGTCACAAGAGCCGCACCATCCTCGAAGGGCGAGACAGGGCCCCGGCCCGGTCGTACCTTAAAGGCATGGGGTTCACCGACGAGGACCTCACCAAGCCGGTGGTCGGGGTGGCGCACTCCTGGATCGAGACCATGCCCTGCAACTATAACCATCGGCGCCTGGCTGAGAAGGTGAAGGAGGGCGTCCGGGCGGCCGGCGGCACGCCGATGGAGCTCAACACCATCGCCATCTCTGACGGCATAACGATGGGCACCGAGGGGATGAAGACCTCGCTCGTGAGCCGGGAGGTCATCGCCGACTCCATAGAGCTCGTCGGACGCGGCCACATGTTCGACGCGGTCGTCTCCATCGTTGGCTGCGACAAGACCATCCCCGCGGCGGCGATGGCTCACGTCCGCCTGGGAGTACCAGGAGTGATCGTCTACAGCGGCTCCATCGCCCCCGGGCGCTTCAAGGGGCGCGACGTCACCATCCAGGAGGTCTTCGAAGCCGTGGGAGCACACGCGAGCGGGAAGATGTCCGACGAGGACTTCGAGGAGCTCGAAACCCACGCCTGCCCTGGCGCGGGGGCCTGTGGGGGGCAGTTCACTGCCAACACGATGGCGATGGTCCTGGAGTTCCTGGGCCTCTCGCCGATGGGCTCGGCGAGCCCCCCAGCCCTCGACTCGCGCAAGGACGAGGTCTGCGCCGAGGCCGGCGAGCTGGTCATGGACCTTTTGCACCGGGGCCTCACCCCCGCCGACATCCTCACGCGAGAGGCGTTCGAGAACGCCATCGCCGCCGGCGCGGCCTCCGGCGGCTCGACCAACCTGGTCCTGCACCTCCTGGCGATCGCCCGTGAGGCTGGCGTCCCGCTCGACATGGACGACTTCGACCGGGTGAGCAATCGCACCCCCATAATCGCCGACCTCAAGCCCGGCGGGCGCTACACGGCCGTGGGTCTCGACCGCGCGGGCGGCACGAAGCTTCTGGGGAAACGCCTGGTCGAGGCCGGCCTCGTGGACGGTGAACAGCTCACCCCTACGGGTCGGACCATCGCCGAGGAGGTCGAGTGCGCCGAAGAGACGACGGACCAGGACGTGATAGCCCCGGTCGAGAGCCCCCTTCGAGACACCGGAGGACTCGTGATCTTGAAGGGCAACCTGGCCCCGGAGGCCTGCGTCGTGAAGGTCGCCGGCTACACCCGACTCTTCCACGAGGGCCCCGCGCGCGTCTTCGACTCCGAGGAGGAAGCGATGGAGGCGGCGACGCACGGGCAGATAAACGAGGGAGACGTCGTGGTGATCCGGTACGAAGGTCCCAAGGGCGGTCCCGGGATGCGCGAGATGCTCGGCGTTACCGCCGCCCTCGTCGGACAGGGCTTGGGCGAATCCGTCGCCCTCCTCACCGACGGCCGCTTCTCCGGCGCAACGCGCGGCCTCATGGCCGGCCACGTCTCCCCCGAAGCTGCCCACCGCGGTCCCATCGCGGCTCTAAGAGAAGGCGACACCATAACCTTTGACGTAACGGAGCGCACGCTCTCGGTTCACCTCACGGATGAAGAGATCGAAGACCGCCTCAAGGACTGGAAAGAACCCATCCCCCGCTACGAGACCGGCGTCTTCGCCAAGTACGCCGCGCTCGTCTCCTCGGCTTCTGAGGGCGCGATCACGCGCCCGAAAGAGTAGGTCCAGGGAACAAAAACCGGGCCGATGTGAGGCACCGCCCCCATTTGAGCGGCCATCGGCCCGGCCCACGGACGCTAGTCCGTGGCTAGCTGTCGGCCTGCCTGTCCATCGGACTCTTCCCTCCTACTCGAGGTGCAGTGCCAACATCCGCATAGTATCACCTCTGGCAATCCCCCGCCATACATCTTGTGGCCTCCTCTCGTCTGTGCCCACATTCTGGGAGGTCTACCCGGAGGATCTATTACCCTTGAGGCCGTATTGGATCGGCATCACGAACCACACATAGGCGAAGAACGCTGTAATGGCGGCGGTCACCGCGGCGGCGGGCGTCGAGCCGAACAAGATGTCGGTGATCACGAACATCACCCCGACCATCGCCAGCACGAGCAGGAGCATGCCCGAGATCGCGAGCCGGTTCGCCACGCGCAAACGGTGCTCCCTGGCCTGCTGGCGCCACAAGAGCCTGTGGTGCGCCGACGGCGCTATGAGCAGGCCCGCCGAGAGCGCCGTGCACACGAGCGTCCCGAAAAAGACCGCCTTCTGCAACGTGCTTACGTCCCCGAACCCCGCCGAGAAAGGCACCGTAAGGAGGAAAGCGAACAACACCTGCACCCCAGGCAACACTATTCGCAGCTCCTGCAAAAGCTCCACGAGCTCCCGCGCCCGCCGCTCGTTCGCGCTCTCTTCCGCCTTCGCCTCGGTCAATTCTTCCGTTTCCATGCCGTCCACCGCACTATGTTCGATTTAACCCCCATTTAACATTCATTTTACACAGGTCCGAAGTTCCGAA
>JALZFJ010000032.1 GCA_030867425.1 Actinomycetota bacterium
GGGTCCGGGGCCATAGCGCTTTTGGCTGCCATCTTCGCCTCTAACCTGCCCGAGGCTTTGGGCGGAGCGGTCGGCATGCGCGAGCAAGGCCGTTCTAAGGTCTTCGCCATCGGCGTTTGGACTGCCACTGCTATATTGCTGGCTGCCGCCGTCGTGATAGGCAATGGCGCCCTCAAGGGCTTGAGCGAAGAGCCACTGGCGGTGCTGCTCTCCTTCGCGGGAGGCGCCGTCTTGGCCTCGCTGGCCGACACGCTGATGCCAGACGCCTTCCGGGAGGGTGGTCCTTTGGTCGCCTTCGCCACGGCCGCCGGCTTCCTGCTCTCGTTTCTGCTCTCGCAGTAGCTGCTCACGCCCCGTGCCGGGCTACTTATCAGGGCTCGGGCCTTTTGTTTATAGCTCGCCCAATCAGGGTAAAACGTAAGTATTCCTGTGGCACCGAGGCCGGAGTCCTTTCCCAAGGGGGCTCCGGCCTCTTTAGCTTGTGGATCGAACCGTTCTTGTGGAGGGTGCGTATGTTAGTTGTAGATTGCCCAACACGCAGGGATTGGTCTCGACCGGTTGCTTCACGCCACCTCTCGATCGAGCGGCTTAGCCGTCAAAGTAGCGTCCCCTACGAAGAACTCCTCGGGCTTGATAGGGAACACCACCTTCGCTGAGCAGCTGGGATTCTGGCTCTCCACGATCTCCAAGGCACGCTTGATGCTCTCGGCCTGTACCGCTACCCTGAAACGGGCGGCACCTCGGCTTACTTCAACCAAGATTCTTATCACTTGATGGCTCCTTCGTGCGCAGAAACTGCATCGATTAGTTCTTATGTACGACACTTTTGTGAAGATTTAGCAACGAACGCATAAATAAACGTTCACACAACCATCTCAATCCCAATGGGGGTGTGATTGCTTCGAGCACGATTCGGAAAGTCATTGCTTGTTGCTAGACAGCAATTAACTCGAGGCCTATGAAGAAATGAGCGAGGAGATTAGAAAAGTAGCTCGGGAGATGCAAGACGACCAACTGCGCAAGATCGAGGAGGAGGGGGGAAGCGTGCAAGAAGCCCATCTTAGGAGGGGACGAAAAGACCAGGAAATCGTTCGGCTAGCCGAGGAAATAGGAGCGGGTCTTATAGTAATAGGCAGTCGGGGGCGCGGCGGAGTAAGAAGGGCGCTCATGGGGAGTATCTCCGACTCGGTTGTTCGACACGCTCACTGCCAGGTACTGGTGGTGCGCAAAGAGAAAGAACAGGCGGCCCTCTGAATCTCTGAGAAGAACCCTTCTGAGACTGTCTGAAAAGTAGCTCTGGTCACTTCTGACGCTCATATCTTGAAAGTGCACCGGAGTAAATAGGGCCTTCTTGCCTCTTTTATGGCCCATTAGCCTTTCAGTTCGGACTTATGGAGAGATTTCATACAGTCTCACAAAGCACCTACTCGGCGAGTTGGTAAGGCCAAGAAAGCTTTCCGAGGTGTAGTAGTTAGCGTGATGAGAATACCTGTGCGCTCCGATCTCTCTATGTAGGAGGCCGGGCCAGGGTTGCGCTAGTGAGTTGGTTCGGGCAATCCCGGACCCCTAGCCGAAGGCTCTTACCAACGCGGTGGTCAGCGCCGCGAGTGCAACGGCAAGGAGCACCGGCGCCCTCAAGGACAGCGCCAGCGCCGCCACTCCTACCCCAATGGCCCTCTCGTCGAGCACGAGATGGCCGTCCTCGCCGAAGGTCTGGGTGACCACCAGGGCCGTAAGGAGAGCGGGTGACAGCAGCGCGATGACCGCGTTGGCGCTCGGAGGCAGTTCTTTGCCCCCGAGCAAGACCGGCCCCATGGCTTTGATTGCAGCGCTGGCCAGGGCAACGCCGACGATCGCGACCCAGAGCGCCGTCACGAGGACTGCCCCCTCAGCCCGAGGAGCGCTGCCGCGCAAGCGGCGATTACCGGCACGCCCGGAGGGACCAACGGGACCAGAGCGAGCGAGAGCACCGCCGCGATCAGCGCCGCGGCGATAGTTTGCTCCCCATCATGTAGTTCGTCCACGAGCAAGGCCAGGAAGAAGGCGGGGAAGATGACGTCCAGCCCCAGCCACTGGACATCCCCCACGACGTCAGCGGCCAGCACGCCGATAACCGTCCCGCCGATCCACGCGGCCACCTGCGGGACTGTGGCGCCAATCATGAACTCCCTGTCGAAGCGCCCGCCGCCCCGGCTTGCCAGGGCCCAGGATGCATCCACCACCGCCTGTCCCTCCAGCGCCCGACGTAAGAGCCCGCCTCTGAGGAACGGGGCGACCGCCACTCCCATCGGCAAAAACCGGGCGTTCAAGAGAACGGCCGCGACGATCGCCGCGAGCGCCCCGCCACTCGCGCCCAACACCGCAGCCACCGCGAACTGGGCCGACCCTGAGAAGGTGATGACCGAAAACACGATCGGGGCGACTACTCCCCAGCCGAGAGAGCGGGCCAGAACCCCGAAGGATATCCCTAGCACAAACGTTGCCAGGGCGAAAGGCAGTCCTGCCCGCGCCCCGGCGAAGTAGACTCCGCTGCCGCGTTCTCTGTCGCTACTCATACTCGTAAGCTCGCCTCCCACGGTAGTTAATGCCTAAAATACGTTATGAGCATTAACATTGTGCCACGTTTTCGTTAATGCGTCAAACGGTGTTATACTCATTAAACTAGTCGTGGAGGCGGTCCGAGACCGGGAGGCTGACGTGGGCAGCGTCAGACAAGAGTGGAGATTCGAGCTTAGGGGTGGCGTCCCGTGCCTAGACTTCGTTAACAGCGTGGGTTGGCGTCTCACCGACCACCCCAGCGAGTACCTCGGCTCCTATGAGGATCTGCTTGCCTGGGGGAGTCAGGCTGGTTTGCTCACGCCGGGGGAGACAGAGGGTCTCTCTCAGCAGGCGATGCTGGATCCACAGGGGGCGCAAGAGACGCTCTCGCGAGCGCTTGCCCTGCGAGAAGCGATCCACCGAGCGATCTCTGCTGCCATCGCCGGTGAACCCCAAGACGAGAGGGACCTGTCGGCGCTCAACCGCGAGCTCTCGATTGCGCTCTCGCGGCTACGCGTGATGCCCGCTGGTGACGCCTACGGCTGGGGCTGGGACTGGAGCGGGGACGACGGCAGGCTCCGGCTGGACAGCCCCTTGTGGCCCGTGGCGCGCTCTGCGGCGGAGCTCTTGACCTCCCCGAAGCTGAGCAGGGTCAAGATCTGCGCCGGCAAGGGCTGCGGATGGGTGTTCTTGGACGAAAGCCGCAACGGCAGCCGCAGGTGGTGCGACTCGCGCGACTGCGGCAACCGGGAGAGGGTACGCCGCCACCTCGCTCGCAAGCGAGCCTCCGATTCGTAACGGTTCCTAGCGTTTCCCATAGGAAAAATGCGAGGTTGCAAGGCACTGCATTGAGTTTTGAAATGCACTCTTAGGAAGAGCGCATACGGCCAGAGAGGCGGGGATTAGCCTTGGCGGTGGCTGACTCATTAGGGCCGGGGCTGATAAACAGTTGCTTTAGAGGCTTCTTGCTGCCCGCTTGCTACCTCGCTCGACACACGCTCTTGGTAGCAAGCAGGGTGAGAGGGGGGAACCTCGCCGTAATGTCTGGGACGCATAGGCCAACTAAAGCTGACGGGTGAACGCTTCCAGTGAGTCAGATACAGTGATCCCCTAGGTAAGCCTTCCACGGCGCTTTGGAGAGCCTTGTATGAGGAGGATTATTAGGTGGACAGGAAGCGGAGCAACACAAAGTTCCTTGAGTCTCCCTACGGCTTCACCAAACGCGTGACGCCCGCCCGGTCTCATGGGTGGGCCCGCGACGTGGCAGGAGCGGGTAGAGGAGTTTGTCCTCGGCCAGATCGGTAACCCTACTGCCCGGGTGTTGGAGGCGGGTTGCGGGAAGGGAGAGTTGGCTCGGACCCTCGCGCGTGCCGGCCACTGCGTGACCGCGATCGACCCGCGGGCACCCGAAGGTCGCATCTTCAGGCGCGTGAGGATCGAGAGTTCTCCGATCCCGGCCCGTTCGACTACGTGGCGGCGGTCTTGTCCTTGTACCACGTCGAAGACCTCGGGAAGGTCTTGGACAAGATAGCCAACTTGCTCCGTGCCGGGGGGACCCTGATTGTGGTCGAGTTCGCGTGAGACCGGTTCGATGAGGCCACGGCCGAGTAGGCCCTGGAGCGCCTTCCCGCCGCCTCTTCGTCGGAGAAGCCTTCGTGGCTACTGCGCTGCTACCGGGAATGGGCGCGTGGAGGCCAGGGAGGAAGCCGGGCTCCTGCGGAGACGCACTTCGCTAGGTGGGCGCACCAGGAGGGGTTTTACAGTTCCTGGCAGATCCACGGCGAACTTAGGTGCCGCTCCGCCGAACGCCTCTTCACGTGGCCACTGTATCTGTACCCGGACCTCGGTGCCGATACGTCGGAGACGGACGAGAGTGCGGCCATAGAGGCGGGAATCATTAGCGCTACCGGGTTCCGCTACGTGGGCACCGTCGCGCCAGAGAAAGAGCCCTTTCAGGCGCGCTGAGCAGACGTTAGCCGAGCCGTAGATTGCGGAGGGCACGGCGCGAGTTTCTTCCGTCAAAGTCGGTAGGCCTACGTCCTGGACTTCATGGCGAGGTTTAAGAGGGGGTACTCCGTTGCCTCTATTCACTAGATTGCCGACAAGGGGGCTTCCCGGAAACCCCTATTGCTTATGCGTTAGGACCGGGGCTAAGGGTAGATTCCTCGCCCGAGAAGAGATTTCGACCAGAGATCTTGCTACACGTTTGGATGGATATTCACTCCTAGAGCCTACGCCACCAGCTCCGCTCCAGCAGCATAGGCAGGGTAGCAGGTTGCTGACAACACCCTTACTCGGTGAGTTGGTAATATCAAGAAAGCTTATGAGGTGGAGTCAGTGGGGTGAGGATACCTGTGCGCTCCGATCTCTCGGTGCACGACTCGATCTACAAAGGGGTTTGAGATCGAGTTCCTCGCCCTGCTGTACTAGTCCTCAAGCTCGACGAGTATGCGCCTCGGCAGGCCAGGCGACCTGATGAATTGCAGCAGGTCCTGTTCCCTTACATGGAGGC
>JALZFJ010000040.1 GCA_030867425.1 Actinomycetota bacterium
GGAGGCAAAATGGAATTAGGTGATTCCTTTACCGTGCAGGCCCCTAGAGAGCGGGTATATGAGTTTCTCACTGACCCGAACTCCCTGGCTCCGGTTCTTCCTGGCATCAGAGGCTATGAGGTTCACGCCCCCAATAACTTCAAAGTGAGCCTAATAGTTGGCGTTGCGCAGGTTCACGGCCTCATGAAAGTGATGATGCGGGTCGCCGAGAAAGATCTCAACGACTCGGTGGTGACCTTTAACGGTAGAGCAAACGGCATTCGCAGCAACGTTGACTTCGAAATCCGCTTCCGATTGAACGACACCCCCGGCGGCGGCACCGAGGTGGGCTGGGGCGGAGAAGCGAGTATCGTTGGGCAATTAGCCTCGGCGGCTGGGGGCTTACTGGAGCCGATCGCGAGGAAGAATATCGCCGACTCCATAGAGGCCGTTCGGGTAGCACTAGAATCCTCCGACCAGCCCGCCAGCGCGCCGGAGCTTAGGACGGAACCGTCATGACCATCGCCGAACCACCGGTTAAGAAGTTCGGCAAGTACGCTGGGAAAAGCTTGCCCCGCAAGGAGGACTACGAGCTGCTGCGGGGGGAGGGCACCTATGTAGCTGACATTGATCCCCCGGGCACCCTACACGCCGTTTTCTATCGCAGCCCTTATGCGCACGCCAAAATCGCACGTTTAGACCTTGATGCAGTGCGCAAGCATTCAGGTGTTGTCTTGGCCCTTTCGGGCGTGGACCTACCACGCTACGTCAAGCGGATGGAGCCCTTCCCGTTCCAAAGCCGCGACCCGTTCCGCGGAGGCAATCCTGCCATAAAATTCCACGACCGGCATGGGATGGCGAACGACAAGGTCCGATTCGTTGGCGAACCGGTAGCCTTGATCGTCGCAGAGGATCGCTACATTGCTGAGGATGCGCTCGAGTTAGTCGAAGCTGAGTACGAGCCACTGGGGCTAGTGCTGGATGTCGAGGAGTCGGTCAAAGAGGGAGCTACACTCCTGTACGAGGACTGGGGCGATAACATCGCCCTCCGGTTCAAAGTCTCAGGCGGTGATATCGAGAGTGCCTTCGCCGAGGCTGATCTAGTGGTGGAGGAGAAATTAAAGCAACATCGCTTTACCGGCACACCCCTTGAGCCGCGAGGCCTCGTCGCCTCTTACGACGAGGCCGCCAACGTACTCACCATGTGGGACTCGACGCAGATCTCGCACGTCGTAGCTGCGCTCTTAGAGGAGAGCATCCACAATCCGGCCAACATCAAGGTGCGTGTAGTAGCTCCTCGAGTCGGCGGCGGATTTGGGCAGAAGTGGGGCTTCTACCCGGAGGAGCTGGTAGTTCCGCTTGCCTCGGTGCTCTGTGGGCGACCAATCAAGTGGATCGAGACCCGCCAAGAGCATATGGTCGCCACGAACCACGCACGCGAGCAGACTCACCACGTGTCCCTAGCGCTCAAGCAGGATGGTACGGTTTTGGGTGTCAAGGACATCATCTACTCAGACTGCGGCGACGCTTACCCAGTTGGTGGCCTTGCGGCGATGGTAACGACCACGATGTACGTGCCTGGCGCTTACAAGATCCAGAATTACGAGGGCCAGCTCTACGGTGTGGTGACCAACAAAACACCGTTCGGTGCCCATCGTGGTTTCGGCAAGTCTGAGTGCGCGTACGTTATCGAGCGGATGATGGATATTGCAGCCGACAAGCTAGGCATGGATCCAGCGGAGATCCGTTTGAAAAACTTCATCCAGCCCGACCAGTTCCCCTACCGAAGCGTTACAGGCTCACGCTACGACAGCGGGAACTACCCCGGGGCGCTCCGGCGGGCACTTGAACTAGCTGAATACGAGAAGATGCGGCAGATGCAGGCTGAAAAACGAGCAGAGCACAAGCTCTTCGGCATCGGTATGGCTCTGGTGATCGAACCCTCTTCCTCTACCCGGATGGGCTCATACAACTCGGGCTACTATAGCGTGACAATTCGCATGAGCCCGACCGGCCAAGTCCACGTGGCCACTGGCGGCAACGACGAGGGTCAGGGCCACTGGACAGCGATTTCCCAGTTGGTGGCCGAGGAGCTGAGTGTCGATATTGACCAGATCTTTGCTCGGGAGGGTGATAGCCTGTACACGCCGTATGGGTCAGGCTCCTACTCAAGCCGGTTCTCCGTGGTAGG
>JALZFJ010000058.1 GCA_030867425.1 Actinomycetota bacterium
GAGAAGGGTAGGCCCGCCCGGCTGTCCAGGTGTCGAGGACCGGGAATGCCGTCTCGAACTCGGTGACGATGCTTTCCTCCGCGGCCCGCCTTATCTGCCGGTAGAACTCGGAGCCCTCCGCCTGTGGGTACTCCTCCCAGATATTCTTACCTAGCAGCTCTTCTCGGGAACGGCCCCACAACTCCTCCGCCTTGCTGTTCACGTAGGTGAAGCGCCACTCATGGTCGACGGCGAAGAAGGCATCGCTGATACTCTCTAGGATGTTCGTGGCCTGCTCCCGGGCCGCTTGCTCGCGGGCCAGCATGCGTTCGCGTTCCTCAGCCTCCTTGCGTGCGGTTATGTCCCGCGTCACCTTTGCGAAGCCGAGAAGGTTTCCCTGCTCGTCCCTCAAGGCCGTGATGATGACGTTGGCCCAGAAAGTGGAGCCGTCCTTGCGTACCCTTATTCCTTCCTCCTCGTAGTGGCCATCGGCGACTGCTACGCGCAACTCTTCGTCGGGATGTCCGCTCTTGACGTCCTCATCGGTGTAGAAGATCGAGAAATGCTCTCCGAGGATCTCCTCGGTATCGTAGCCCTTGATTCGCTGGGCCCCCAAATTCCAGGTGATGACGTGCCCCTCGACGTCGAGCATAAAGATGGCGTAGTCCTTCACGCCCTCGACGAGCAGCCTAAAGTGCTCCTCGCTTGCCTCTAGGGTGGCCTCGACGCTCCCTTCAGGCCGCTTCAAGATGTCATTGTTGTTATCGGACGAGTTCAGTTTTTGTATACGTCTAGGTTCTTTTTCTGCATGTCTTCCGCCATAGAGCGGCTCCTCCTTTCTCCCGCAATTCCTCAGCGGGTTACTTTTCTCCGAGGTAGCCGGTTGCGCCACTGGCTTGCTCCGCCCTAAGTGCCCATCCATCTAAGGGACGAAGTTCTTAGCCTCTACCCACCTTCTTTTACTTTGATTAATGTCAGCAAATATCGAAGCTGTCAAGGGTGAGGAGGGTGCCACCTGACCTCTATTCACTAGTTTGCCGACAAGGCAGTTTCTCGGAAACTCCTATACGGGGTTACACATAGATTCGTCTCTTAGGGGCCGTCGCGATGTACTCACCACGATGTAAAGCATGGTAGTCAACACTACATCTTGTTTGCCCAAATAAAGTTGCACCACAGCGGATAAAAGGCCGCCCGGGGAGGATGGGGAGAACAGGGCGACCTTGATCGTAATTGTACGGGGCTGAGCGGCGCGTCCCCACCCCTACGGCACCAACCGCGGGCAATCTTGAACCTTTAGGAGGTCGAGCCTTCGGGGGGCACTAGGAGGAGCTGGCATTTGTAGCCGGGATGCTCCCGGGAGCTTATTGGGGCATTCATTGAGTTGCCCACAAGGTGGCTTCTCGGAGACCCCCGATAGCTCCGGTCCTAGCGCCCCAGGACCGCCCACTCCAACGGTAGTTATAGTTTCGTTACTAGTCTGCAACACGCTCGTAACCCCAGAGCGCCTATGATTAAAGTAGGAGGAACGCCAATAGACGTGCCGGGCACCAAGAGAAGTCTATCGGCGTTCCTCCCATATAGTTGCATACTGCAGGAGTGAAATCTTGCGAAAGGGTGTAGCAAAAGTCGAAGGTCATGCCTTAGCCCCTCTATTCACCGAGTTGGCGACAAGGTGGCTTCTCGGAAACCCCCTATTCACCCTCTCGGATGCTTATGCGTTAGGACCGGTGGAAAGGGTAATTTTTGCGATCGATTGCAGATTTCGAGCAGACATCTTGCTATACGCTTGGATGGATATTCACTCTAGAGCCTACGCCACCAGCTCCGCTCCTGTGGGCGCGAGGATGGCTGCTGCGCTTCTTCGTGGCGGCATTAGAGAGCCACCCGCTAAACCGCTCAGAACGGCTCATAGCGCGTCTGTGGCTATCCTAGAACGGAGGAGCCTACAGTCTGCAAGCTGTCTTCTATAACCTGTTAAGTTAAGAACAACAGCGGTTCTCCTTCGCTTACCACCCGTACTCCAAGAGGTGTGATTCTGAAGATTTCCAGGCCGATAGTACCCCATTCCTCTATCAGTCCTGAATCCATAAGTCGTCTAGCTATAAGGTGGTAGTCCTTGGTAGTGTAAGGGATGCCAGCCCTCTTAGCCGCTTCCCTACCCACAACAACGCTCTTAGGATTACCGTGGGCGAGGGAGTAGAGCTCGTGCAAGAACCTCCAGGCTCTCGATTCGAAGTCGCCTCCCATGATTATCCTATTACCCTAACCCGGTTGCTTCGAACACCATCTTTTAGGCTGATAGGAGCACCGTAACCCACTATCTGACTCAGATAATCCCATATGACCCAGAAGCGTCCGGTGTTGAAGGGAAGACGGGTCGCAGGGAAAGGCGTTCATCTTCTATCTTGGCATCGGCTTTGCCTAAAAAGTACCGTTTGCCCAAAAAGTCGATGCTCTGCCCAAAAAGTCTGCGAGGCTAGGTGCCAAGAGACTGTCTACCTCACACGCGTCGTCTCACACGCGTCGGCTGCCCTGCTGCCGCGCCCCTGATCGACCAGAGGCCGTACCCCAGTGCTATCCAGACTAGACCAACCCATATGCTTGAAAAGTCCCCCGAAAGAAAAGAAAAAAGTATCGTACCGGGCATAAGTATGATGAACAATATGCCGCACCAGCGCGGCAATACTCTAGCCTGCAGTGTAGCTGCCCCATACAGCACCTCTCCGACCAGCGTACCCAACACCCCTACAGTCACAAGCCACTCAGGAAGGGCTTCGCCCCCTCCTAAGAGGCCCGCTAGCAGGAGGACCTCCCAAAGCAGGAACGCTGCGATGGTCGTGTACAAGCCCGCTCGCCCAATTCGTCCGTAGTTCCTTTGCTGTAGAGCGTGGAACCCTACCAACCCCACTATTAGGAGAACGTACCCAAGGATAGCCAGGAGATCCAAAGGGCTTGATTCATCCCCTCTCCCTGTAGCAACTCCGAGAAGGCTATACAAAAGGAACAGAACCCCGCCCCCCATGGTTGCAAGCCCGCCCCATCTAATCAAGTCCGAAGACGCCATAGAACTCCTCCTTTCCCCGCATTCCCCTTAGCGACGAGCTATGAAGACTCTTCTTCTTGCCGCTTCTTCTCCCACCGCGCCCTAGCCGCTTTGCGGGCTATCTCTTTACGTTGCTCAGGAGTGAGCTTTTCGGCGCGGGCCTTCCCTCCCTTAAGCCCTCCGAGCCTGCCGAGTTCTACCGCCGCCGGGTTCTTCTCTTCGCTCACGTATTAATCATAACCTGAGCGGTCAAGCAAGACAACGAGGAACTCGGTAGATAGCTATCCGTTCGATGGGGATAACGGGGGTATACCTAAACGGTAACCGGCCCAGCTATCTACATAAGGGGGTTAACCGAAATCGTGGCGGGGTCTATACTAAGCCTTGACGTACATATGTGGGGTATATAGAGAGAGAGAATGAAACTCAACCGCACCTCCGCTCTGGTTTTGGCCGCGACGGCAGCGAACGGCTTGCTTGCCGGGGCCAGTCTGGACCAATCCATCAAGCAGTTGCCTGCCCGCCGTCGCATCGGAGTCATCGATTACTCTGCCTACAGCCGTGCTTCCGACTTGGGCAACGGCATCGCGTTCTACGGCACCTTGGGTGTCGGAGCCGCCGCGCTGACCATCGCGGCGGCTGTGTCTGCGCACCGCCATGAGCCACAGTCGCGCCTCACCCCGCCTCTCTACGCGGCTGCGGGTTTGGCGGTGCTGCATTCTCTGGCGACGACGCGAGCGGCTCCGACGAACTTCTCCCAGCGCAAGGTCCCCCAGGATGACGAGACGGCGCTAGCCAAAATCTTCGACCGGTTCGAGCGGTGGCAGACGGTGCGGGCCGCGTTGCAGGTGCTGAACGTGGGCGCGATGCTTTGGACCCTTGCTGAATCCATGGACGAATGATGGACGACAAACCCGAGCGGCGTGCCCCCGCACTGCGCTGGACGCGAACGCAGCCATGCACTTCACAGACGATCCATTACCAGCACCTACCAAGCCGCTTAGAACGGCTCCTAGCGCGTCTAGGGCTATCCTAGAGCCTCGTCGATCCCGTCAGCAGCGGTGCTCTGCATGTCGGGGAGCACATGCCCGTATATAGATAGCGTGATTGATACGTCTTCATGACCGGCCATTTCAGAGACTACCTTGACCGGGATACCTTGCGCCAGCAATAGGGATATGAGGGAATGGCGCAAGTCATGCATCCGTGTGGTCTCTGGCAATCCTGCTTTCTTTAGCAAGGGTCGCCAGCTACGGTTATGGACGTTATGCACACTGATAGGCGTACCTGCCTCGGTAGAGAAGACCCACTCGCTGATTCTCTCCCTCGCCGCGTTGGTCCTATGCTGCTTGAGGGCGCGTATGGCGAGTTTGGAGAGTCGGATGGTACGGCTACCGCTTGCGGTTTTTGGAGCGTTGACGCAGCCATTGAAGACGGTCCGCCTAACCTGCAAAGTAACCCCATCCAAATTAACATCTCGCCATTGGAGGCCGAGCAATTCGCCGTTGCGCATCCCCGTTGTTATGGCCAGTGTGTAGAAGGCATATAGCTTGTCGCTACGTGGCACGTCAAGCAACGCCTTAATCTGGTCCCTCGTCAGAGGCTTTATTTCTTGCTTAGCCGGTCGCGGTGGCGTTACTGCCTCTGCCACGTTCCGCGGTATTAGTTGCCATCTTACGGCTTGCTTCAAGCTCTTGTGTAGCGTGGCATGGATTATCTCTACCGAACGCGGCGATAGCCCTGAGGCGAGTTTCTTTCGGTACATGGACTGTACTTGGAGTGCGTGCAGTTTATCGAGCTTCACGCCGCCTATGGTCGGTTTCAAGTGTAGTCTCACTACCTCTTCGTGACGCTGCCATGTGCGGTCCCTCACCGTACCCTTGACCGCATCTAGTCACCTGTCCGGATAACCGCCAACGGTAAGGTTCTCGCTGTCGTAGGCGATGCCCTTATCCCTATCCTCAAGCAGCTTGCGGAGTGCGCCCTTCATCTCCGGTTTGGTCTTGGTCTTGCTGGTGATGTACCGCTTACGCTCGTTGGCGTCTAGATACTCACCGACTACGCGGCCATCCTTGCGGCGATATACGCTGCCTTCCCCTTTAACCCTTCGCTTGGTCATTATTCCCCCGATAGACTGTCAAAGCAATCGTAGGAGGCAGGCGGACCACGGCAGGAGAGCCTGTAGCTCAGGGGATAGAGTGACGGTTTCGCGAATAGAAAAGCGGGGTTAGCCGTTCGAAGTAGGTTAACCTTGCGGAGCGGGCCTGGCAGGATTCGAACCTGCGACACACGGCCCCGGAAACCGTTGCTCTATCCCCTGAGCTACAGGCCCGCGCAAAAGAAACCGCCCGGTAATGTTACCGTAAGGCCCGTACCCCTTCAATCAGGTCTCAGCAGCCAGCTTCTCACCAGGCGACCATCGTGCTGCTCGTTGGGCAAGGCGTCTCGTCGAGGGTAATGCGCGGTAAACTTTCGGTCTCGCGTTCTGCCGCCGACTGATACCCGTTACCTGGCTGCTATACTACGCCGCACCCGATATGTACGCGGTGATCTCCGACATACACGGCAACCTCGAGGCCCTTCAGGCCGTCCTCGACGACGTGCCTGACGAGGTCGAAGGCATCTACTGCCTCGGCGACGTTATAGGCTACGGGGCGAGCCCGAACGAATGCTGCGACCTGGTGCGCTCCTCCGGGATGCCGGTGATCTCCGGCAACCACGACCTCGCGGTGACGGATCTCGACACGGACCTGGCCTGGTTCAACCCGGTCGCCGCAGTAGCCATCGAGTGGACCCGCGAGCAGCTACACGAAGAGAACGCCGATTTCCTGCGCACGCGACCACGCACGATACAGGAAGGGGATACGCTCTTTGTGCATGGTTCGGTGCGAGATCCAGACGAGTACATCCTGAACGGGGCCGTGGCACGGGAGAACCTCGCCCTGCTTGAGGCGGAGTACCCGGAGGTTCGGGTCTGCTTCTTCGGGCACACGCACGTTAAGGCCGTCGCCCCTTCGCCGGACGGACCATCTCCCAGCTCCCCAGCGCTCGACCTGACGTCTGACGGGCCCTACCTCGTCAACCCGGGCTCCGTCGGTCAACCCCGGGACGGAGACACCTTCGCCTCTTACGTCCTCGCCGAGAACACGCCGGATGGACCTCAGGTCACCTACCGCCTCGTCGAGTACGACGTGGAGGAGGCCCAGGCCAAGATCCGGGCCGCCGGCCTCCCCGGCATCCTCGCCGATCGGCTGGCACATGGCCGTTGAGGAGAACGTGGAGCCCTCCTTCCCCAGGCTCTTCACGGTCGAAGAGGCGAACGCCCTCCTGCCCAAGCTCAAGGAGCTCTTGGGTGATGTCGCCGCGCACCGCGACGCCTTGCGCGAGAAGGCCCCGCAGCTGGAGCCCATCCTCAAAGCCTCCGTCTCGAACGGTGGCGGCAAGGTAGGCTCCGAGTATGGCGTAGAGGCGTACAACCTCTACCTCGCCATAGAGCACATCCGCGAGCTCGGCGTCATACTCAAAGACCTCGATATGGGCCTCCTCGATTTCCCCCATGAGAGGAACGGCCGCGTCGTCTTCCTCTGCTGGCACCCGCCCGAGGAGCAGATCGGCTACTGGCACGAGCTACAGGCCGGCTACCAGGGCCGCCAACCACTTTAGGAAGTCCGTTGAGAATAGTCCTCCAGCGCGTGAAGCACGCTTCCGTCTCCGTGGGCAGCGAAGAGATCTCCTCGGTAGGCCCCGGCCTCTTGCTCTTCGTTGGGGTCGCCAAGGAGGATACGGAACCCGAGGCCGACTGGCTCGCCGAGAAGGTGGCGGGCCTCAGGGTCTTCGCCGACGACGAGGGGAAGATGAACCTCAGCGTTAGGGAAACCGGAGGCGAGATCCTGGCCGTTTCGCAGTTCACCCTCCTCGCCGACACCCGCAAAGGTAAACGCCCGAGCTTCATAAACGCCGCCCAGCCCGGAGAGGCCGAGCCGCTCTTCGACTACTTCTGCGAGATGCTCCGCGCGGCGGGCGTCAAGCCCGTAAAGACCGGCTCCTTCGGGACGATGATGGAAGTGGAGCTCGTCAACGACGGACCGGTGACGATCGTTTTGGAGAGATAGTCTCATGGGCTACCCTCATTGCACGCGCGCGGGTTGCTTGGCTGATGCGCACCTCCCCGACAACAAGCTCAAGCCCATCCAGCCCACCGCCAAGCCGAAAGGGATGACGGTGAAGGGAAAAGGGAAGAACGCAAGAACCGACCATGAGCAGTACGACGGCCCCGCGCGGATACGTATAGGTCCGCAGCACTTCCCCCAACAAGAGCCAGCCCAAGGAGAACAGGCCGAACGACAGATTGCTGCCGAACATGACCAACCCTGGCAGCCCGGCCTCGACCAACTTGAGCACCTCTCGCGCCAGGACAGGGTAGGTGACGGTCGTG
>JALZFJ010000064.1 GCA_030867425.1 Actinomycetota bacterium
GGCGATGATATTCCATACGATAGGACACCGTGAGCCAGGCGACGAAGGGCTCGAAGCCATCCACCAGCAGGAGGAACAGCGCATCTCCGAGGGGGCGTCCTGCTTCGTGTGCGGCGGGCCCTTAGAGTTCCCGTTCATCCGTTGGGCAGGCCCTGATAGTCAGGTGGACCTGCACCCCGATTGCGCCCTGCACATGGGAGTGCGCTTGATGCGTGACGTGAACGAGGTCGAGGATAAGTATGGCCCTATGACCGCCCCTCCGGGAAGTGGACACGATCCGCAAGGGCGGACGGCCGCGATATAGTCATAGTTAATAGGGGATAACTAAGCCACCCCTGCCTTACTACCCAGAACATAGAGCGCCTCGAATCGATCACCACGGGTCGCATTCAGGGACCTCCTCGCCTGCTCCCTGTCGATGACCATCATCTCCCGCTCGTGGTACCTCGGAGCCGTGGTGGCGTCGGCAACATTGCGCGGTACGAGCTGCCACTTTACGGCTTGGTTAAGTGCCTTTAGGAGTGTCGCGTGGAAGTACTCCACCGTGCGCTCAATCAGAACATGGGGTGTTCGTTCGCTGCGCTCTCCGGTATGGGCTGAAGGACGTCCCAGTGCTCGACGATCTTAGTGTCCTCTAAGCGGAAGAAGTCCGCTACAGCAGTGCCACGGTCTTCAGGTGAGGTCTTTAACAGGCTGTGCGTCACAACCAGGTCACCCTCGGCAACAGCGCGCTTGATGTCGAGACTCATCTGGGGGAACTGCTCCACGAAGCCCTCTACGAACTCAATGAACGCCTCAAACCCGTCAGCGGCTTGAGGGTTGTGCTGGATGTAGTGCGGTCCGCCGTACTTTTCCGCTGCCTCGGCGGGCTTTCTGTCGTTGAATGCTAGGTTGTAGTAAGCGAGCACTGTCTGCTTGTTCTTCTGGGGATCGGACATTAGTCCTCCTTTGTGTGCCTCTTTCCGTCGTGAGCCATAATGCCACCGCCTTAAGTCTGGAGCCAGCTTTCGAGAAGACTAGCCTTGTCGGCTACTCGGTGAATAAGCCTCCAGCCGATGCCCCGGAGGCCGCCGGGTGCCGTCATGTATGCTTGAAGTAGAAACGTAAGCTGGCAAGGAGGACGAGGAATGACCTGCGTTGACCGAAGAGAAGAACAAGGCCCTAGTCCGCCGCTTCTTGGAGGCGCAAGCCAAGGGCGACCTACAGACGCTAGACGAACTACTCGCCCCCGACTTTGTCGATCACAGTAGGCTTCCCGGTTAAGAAGACGCTGGCCTCGAGGGCTACGTGCGGATGGTCGCCGAGGATCACGCCGCCTTCTCCGACATCCGTACCACTATCGAGTACAGGCAACCGACGACGACAAGGTGATAACGCGCTACACAGCGCTGGGCCTGCTTGCCCGGAACTCCCCCTCCCGCTCTATCTCGGGTCACCTCCTAGAGGACTATCAGGCCCATTGGCTCATCGCCAACTTTTAGTTGGTTCTCCACCTCCAGTGACTCCATCTCGACCACCGCCACCTTGTTCTCCCCAGTCACCGCGACGTATCCATACTTTCCGTCGGGGCGGAACGAGACATTCGCGCCGTTCTGCCCGACCTCGAGGCGCTTAATCAGCCTCCCACTCTCCGGGTCCAGGACCGCCGCCCAGGTGTCGGCGAAGTGGGTTACTAAGCTGAAACGACCGTCCGGCGAGAAGGCGACGGTGACGGGCTGCTCGCCGAGCTCCTCAGTGTGCAAGGTCTCCAGTGTCTGGGCGTCGAGCACTACATTCGAGCCGCTCGCCGTCTGTACCCAGACCTCCTTACCGTTAGGTGAGGCGCGCAGCATCCACGGTTTCGAACCCTCGGGGAACCCAACCCGCTTCATAACCCTCAAGGTCCCGGTGTCGAGCATCGCTACCGTGTCCTGATCCCGCTCCGGGACGTAGCCGAACGAACCGTCCGGCGAGAGATCCACGTCTCATGGGAACGCTCCCATCTCGACGCGCTCAATCGCCTCACCCGCTACCGGGTCGACGACGGCCAAGAAGTCGGAGCCTGCAGAGTTGACGAAGCCGCGTTTGTTGTCTGGGGTGAGCACGAAGCTGTGCCCAGGACCTTCCCCATCCACCGGCACCTGCTTGACGACCTCAAAGGTCTCCGGATCGATAGCGATGGCTTGAACCTCATTATTGGGGAAGTCGTAGGTCCAGATGCTCTCCCCGTCCCAGTAATGCTGCTCGTTTGAGAGCCAGCGGACGACGGCGTTGGTCGGCTGGCTGCCGGTCACCTCGTTCGTAGCCGGGTCGAACAAGGTGACGTCTTGCGACTCGGCGTTAAAGACTACCCCGCGGGTGCCCTCCGCGCTCTGACCCACGGTGGTTTCACCCACCTGGCCCGCAGAGGTGGTCGCACCCCCGCCGCCGGACCCGCCGGAGCTGCATCCGCCGAGTAAGATGCCGCACAATGTCCCGCCAGCGATTTGCAGCATCCTGCGGCGAGTTATCGTCCGCCCTAGCAGCGGCGCGGCGGCCGCCAAGTCCCCCGCTAGGTCGGACGAACCGCCCGACGTGGCGTAGGGGCCTCAGGTCGGTTCGGTCGCGCACCGGGGTAACTGTTTTTGGGGTACCCTGCTTCGGTCTATACGGATCCTCACGTCGAGCTCCTTACACGTTTGCCCAGTCTAGCCTAGAGCCATCGA
>JALZFJ010000078.1 GCA_030867425.1 Actinomycetota bacterium
GCTACAGCCAGTTCAAGCGAGTCCGGGCTCTATGGCACCGGCGGATAGTTTGGAAACGTGACAATCTATGTAAATAACGATAGATACTAGGATGAGCGGTGACCGTGAACTTCTTCGTCTCCTCCGAGGGCGGGCAGTATATGCTATGCAGGAACCGGACTTGGTTGTGGATGCCGGGCGTATAAATGCCGACTTCAGGTAAAGCAGCAAGTTTTTTGAGCGAAGTCGAGAGGATTCGGAACCCTGACCTCTACCATGCGAAAGCGGATTAAGGGTTTCGTCACTATTCGCCAGCGTTTCGAAAACCCCTTATCGACGCCGGATTCTCGGCGCTAGCTTTGAGTCTCAGTCTTTTACCTGCAAAACAGCATTTTTTTGAGTGGGCGAAGCTGGGTTCGAACCAGCGACCTCTGCCGTGTGAAGACAAAGCCTAATAGTCGCTCACGTTCGCCGTTGTTCAAAAATGCCTGCAAAATCCTGTATTCTTCTCTAGAAGCATCCGCTTCTTTTCGCCGTTTTTCGTGTGGGTTGGTGTACTACTGGTGTACATGAGCCTCACCGCAACGCCAGGCATTTCGCATCTCTGTGTGGTTTCTAGCCTGCATAGGTACCCGTTGAGGGATTCAACGGCGGGCCTCGCCACGCGGTGCAGGTATAAGCCGGGACACGATTTGGAAGGCTGTAGGGGGGGCAAGAAAGTCACTGGAACCCAAAGGCTCACGGAGAAGCACTGGAAGGCGGGGGCGTGTGGAAGAGACAACTCGCGGGACCGGACAGACGGGGTCGCTGTGATCGGCTTACCCGACAGTGTACGGGCGTGCCTATTCGACCTGGACGGGGTGCTGACCCGGACGGCCACAGTCCACGCTGCTGCTTGGAAGGAGATATTCGACGGGTATTTGCGCGAGCGAGCGGCGGGAACAGGGGAGGAGTTCGTCCCGTTCGACCGGGTCGGCGACTACGCCCGATACGTGGACGGCAAGCCGCGCTACGACGGGGTGCAGTCGTTCCTCGCCGCGCGAGGCATCGAGCTGCCCGAGGGCGAGCCTGGCGACCTGCCGGGCGCCGAGACCGTTCGGGGGCTGGGTAACTGCAAGAACGAACTCGTCTTACGGATGATCCGCGAAGGGAGCGTGGAGGTCTACGACGGCTCGGTGCGCTACCTCGAGGCGGCGCGCGACGCGGGTCTGCGCCGCGCCGTGGTGTCTTCGAGCGCCAACACCCGCGAGGTGCTGGTCGCCGCCGGCATTGAAGGATTCTTCGAAGCCCGCATCGACGGGGTGGTGGCCGAACGCGAGGGGCTGAAGGGGAAGCCAGCCCCCGACACCTTCCTGGCCGGCGCGCGGGCGCTCGGCGTGTTGCCCGGAGAGACCGCGGTCTTCGAGGATGCACTCGCCGGCGTGGCTGCCGGGCGGGCGGGGAGCTTCGCCTGCGTCGTCGGCGTCGACCGCGTCGGGCAGGCCAAAGCGTTGCGCGAGCACGGCGCGAGTATCGTGGTCTCAGATCTCTCCGAACTGCTGGAAGACCGATGAGTCAACACCGCTCCTTCCCGCCCGAGCCGTGGGCGATCCGCGAGACCGAGCTGGACCTGTCCGCGCTGGCTCAGAGCGAGGCGCTCTTCGCCCTTTCCAACGGACACATCGGGCTGCGGGCGAACCTCGAGGAGGGTGAGCCTCATGGCCTGCCGGGCACGTACCTTAACAGCTTCTACGAGACTTGGCCGATGCCCCACGCCGAGGCAGGCTACGGCTACCCGGAGGTCGGCCAGACGCTGGTCAACGTCACCAACGGCAAGATAATCCGCCTGCTCGTGGACGACGAGCCGTTCGACGTTCGCTATGGGCGGCTACGCGACCACGAGCGCGTTCTCGACCTGCGTGCTGGGGTGCTGCGACGGCGGGCCGAGTGGGTCTCACCGGCCGGCCAGGCGGTACAAGTATCGTCAGTGCGCCTCGTCTCGTTCGTGCAGCGCGCGGTCGCGGCCATCTTGTACGAGGTAGAGCCGCTCGGCGCCCCGGCTAGGCTGGTGGTGCAGTCCGAGCTGGTGACCAACGAGCCGCTGCCGGCCGCCGTCCAGGGCGATCCCCGCGCCAGCTCCGGCGTGGGCTCGGCGCTGCGTTCCGAGTTCTTCTCCCACCGCGACGCCAGGGTCGTGCTCGTACACTCCACAAAAGAGAGCGGCCTACGGATGGCCGCGGCGATAGACCACGTCGTTGAAGGGCCGCCCGCCACACAGACGACCGCAGAGTGCAGCGAGGACCTCGGAAGGGTGACGGTCGCCACAGAGCTCGAGCCGGGGCAGCGTCTTCGGTTGGTGAAGTTCCTGGGGTACGGCTGGTCGAGCCGACGCTCTCTGCCGTCGGTGCGCGACCAGGTCGAGGCGGCTCTGGCCGCCGCGCGCCGCAGCGGCTGGGAGGGGCTCCTCACCGCCCAGCGCGACTACCTCGATGACTTCTGGGATCGCGCCGACGTGGAACTCAAGGGGGATGTCGAGCTCCAGCAGGCGGTCCGCTTCGCGCTCTTCCACATCCTGCAGGCGGGCGCTCGCGCGGAGGGGCGGGCGATAGCCGCCAAGGGGCTGACCGGCCCGAGCTACGACGGACACACGTTCTGGGACACCGAGACGTTCGTCCT
>JALZFJ010000081.1 GCA_030867425.1 Actinomycetota bacterium
GAAGAGGATGTCTCCTCGAACCAATCGCCCCAGTTAGGGGTGTTCCTTACCACACTACTACTCGACGAAAGGAGTAACTCTCGTGAAGACTTGGATCAGAGTAGCGCTGGTCACCGCCTTGTTCGCCTTGCCAGCGATGGCGCTCGGGCAGGTCATCTGGCCCCCCGACCCCGCCAACCCCACACCCTCTGCTAGTCAGCTACTCTACTTCATTTTCCTGGCTGTCTTCGAGGCCGTCACCTTCGGGCTTGGGATCTCTTTTCTCTTGTTCGGCTTTCCCGCGCTCCTGCGACTGGCGAGAGGCTCGAGGCTGAGGGCATGGGCAATGTATCTCTCAGTAGGCTGGTTCTTGGTCTCCTGGTGGCTCCACGACAACCTGCACCTGCACAATGGGCTAGATCTGCAGCACCTCTTGTACATTGAATATGGCTTTCACGTAACCCTGATCATCGCCGCCTTCGTTCTGGCCTATTCGTTGCTGACGATGCTGAGGCCTGGAGAGGCCGGCGTAGAAACCGGCAGCGGGGCGGCGCGCGTGAGTTGATCAAGAGGGACAGGGTCTAACAGCGCGGCTTATTAGGTAACTTTAGTAAGTAGCAAGGACTAGGAGTAGAAGGATAGTGAGTAGGCGCACCGCTACTTGGCTAACCTGGTCTATGTGTGCCCTCTCCTTAGTACTGACAGCACTCAGTCTTCTGCTGCTAGCCCTGAACCTGTCTCACCCAAACGCTCACGTCTTCGACTATTGGGGCGAATTCACTGTGGTGGCAATAGCTGGTGCGACGGTCGGAGCTGTAATCGCCTCGCGCCGTCCTGAGAACCCCATAGGCTGGATCTTCTGTATAGGAGGAGGACTCGTTGGCAGTGTGCAGCACTTTGGGGCTCAGTATGCCTCTTACACACTACTCGCCCAACCCGGCTCGCTCCCGGGCGGTGAAGCATTAGCATGGCTCAGCTCGTGGATTTGGATTCTATCCGTCGGCCTCTTCGTGTTCTTATGCCTTCTATTTCCAAACGGTAGGCTGCCAAGCAGGCGCTGGCGATGGGTTGCGTGGTTTAGCACGGCTTTAGTCCTAGCGGGAGGAGTCGGGGTAGCCTTTGAGCCTGGGCCAATAGATGGACTGGGTTCTATCCGGAACCCGCTCGGTCATGAAGGTATCGTCCTCTTCAACAGTGTGAGTAACAATTTCCTGGTTCAGGCGCTCTTAGGGGCTGCAGGGCTTGTTTCAACAGCATCCCTGTTTGTACGACTGCACCACTCAGAGGGAGAAGAGCGTCAGCAGCTAAAGTGGTTTGTCTATGCTGCTACATTCCTAGCCAGCGGCGTTGTCCTTGCGTACACCATCTCCAGAATAGTGGACATACCTTGGTTGCAATGGGTCGGCGTTATGCTCGTTATAGTCGGTGCTACGGGCGGTCCGATTGCGGTGGGCATTGCCATTCTCCAGCACCGGCTCTTTGAGATAGACCTCATTATCAACCGCACGCTTGTCTACGGCTCTCTTACAGGGCTGCTAGCTCTGTTCTACTTTGGCAGCGTAACCGCCCTACAGTACCTCTTCAGCCTCCTCACCGGTCAAGGCAACACTCTAGCTATCGTCGTCTCCACTCTAGCTATAGCTGCTCTCTTTAGCCCTCTTAGAAGACGCATCCAGTCCTTTATCGATAGGCGCTTCTACAGAAGGAAGTATGATGCGAGAACGACCCTAGAAGCGTTTGGTAGCAAGCTTAGAGACGAGACAGATCTGGAGAAGCTGTGCGAAGATCTGGGGGAGGTAGTGGATGAGACTATGCAACCTTCTCACATCTCTTTATGGCTAAGTAGTTTCCCTTCTTCTTCTCCTAATAGGTCAGAGAGTAGTAGTGAGGTTAGGAGTACGAGTAGTAAGCAAAGTGAACCTCCTCAGCAGGTGAGCTAGTGAGGTGTCTTAGTAGGCCTACTTCTAGAGGTAACGGGGCAACCTCTCTAATTCTGTGTTGGAGACCTAAGAAGAGCCAGGCGGACCGGCCTAGGCCAGCCGCCCGATGCTACTGAGGTAGTCGTTGTACTCGTGGGTGAGCTCGTAGCCGTATCTTCAGCCGGGGCGGTGCTCGCCTGATCCGTTCTACTTGGCCCGCCGCAATACTTGATTCTGCCATTCCCCGGGCGTGCCACTCGGGTTCTCGGCGACGGTCGTCTTCACCACACGAGGACTAGGTCTTCTCTTTCGCCAGCGAACGCCGAAGACCGCGAGCATGACCAGGACAGCGTAGAAGAGCTTGGCAGCCAGGGCCCCTCCCGCCGTGCCAAGGATCTGCTGAAACAGGGTCTGGATGGCATCATCCAGGTCACGGCGGCCACGGAACCGAGCGCGGTCGTTATCAGTTGAGAGACCTTGTCCAAGATTTCTCCCGTCAATGCTCCTCTTGTACCAGTTTGCCGGTCCTTCGGATATCGGTGCCGAACAGAGCGATCTCTACCCCGGACGGGAGCTAGGAAGCTCCCCAACCGAAGTCTCCCCACGATGTCCCGTCTACCCTACGTAGACTTACTCGACACGTGTTCGGTTACGCGGCGTGCCGGGATTTGCGCTCCCAAAACCCATACTCCCCCGAGAGATACCCTACAGCAGCTCCAAAACCGCCCACCGCGCGAGGATACCGGACTCCTCCCAGGGCCACCGCCCTCCCTCCTCTGAAACCTCGGCCGAAGCCTCGAAAGGCGGTGCACTTCCCAACATCCCGCCGGTCCCCGCGGCGACCGTTTGGCCCGCGACGAATGCGTCCCTGGCCACGACCACCGCGAGGCCGTTGCGGTGCAAGATCCGGCCGTTCCGCTCCTCGAATCCCCCAATCTTCCAAGCGGCCCGGAGATCCAGAGTCCCTGCCTCCCTCAGCGCGCGACGGAGAGCATACAAGACGAGCGCCGCGCGCCCGGCGGCATAGTTCGTCGTGGCGTTCGCCGCGAACACGAGGTCTCGCGCTTCTTCGGTCTCCGCCGGCGCCGCTGGGAGATCACCCGGATCGCCGAAGCTCCCGCTCGAAAGGCGGGCCGAGATCCGGTCGCGGTGAGAGGCCATAGAGAGGCGTCCCAGGTCCTCGGCCTGGACAGCGACGGTGATGGCCAGGAAACCCGCCTCGAGACCGAGTTCCCCGGCACCGTCAGAGTCCAAGATCTCCGCCACCCGCAAAGCGCGTATATCCCCCGGCCTCGTCCAGTCCCGGGTCCCCGCGGAGAGCGCTCGCCGGCTCAAAGCGTCGGCGTCGCCGGCCAGGGCGTCCAGAGAATGCAGGTCCTCTTCCTCGATGAGCCCCTCCTCGGCGGCCCACAAAGCGCCGGACCCGGCGAGCTTGCGCACCTCGGCCTCCTCGACACTCGGCAACGCTACCTCGGAGAGACCGCGGGAGATCAGGCGCGGCACTTCCTCAAGGCGGGAGTTCCCGACCGGCGTCTCGGCGACGATCAGGAGGCCCCACTCGGGCGCGCTTACGAGGTCCGGGGCCGCGTGAGTCTCCGAAGCCGCGACCCAACCGAAGTTCGGCGGCGTACCCGACGCGGCGACGTAGACGGGGCTCACCGCCCCGGGGAGCCGCGCGGCGGACAAAGCTCGTTCGAGGGACGCTTCGGCGACAGCGGGGTCGGGGGCATAGAGCAAGATCTCGGCCTCCTTGCCCTCGCCACGCCACTCAAAATCCGCCGCTCGCTCGGTCAATGCGGGTCGGCGCCTCGATCTACTCCAGGACGACGAGGGGATCTCCGGAGCGGACGGTCTCGCCGGGAGCGACCAGGACCTCGGAGACCACGCCGTCCCTTTTCGTCCGGATCTCGCTCTCCATCTTCATCGCCTCCAAGAGGCACACCGGCTCATCTACCGCAATCTTCTGCCCCTGCTCGACAAACACCTTCCTGATCGTCCCCTGCATTGGTGCCGCCACCGCGCCTTCGGTGACGGCTGCCCTACGCTCCCGCTCCCTCCTGCGCCTAGGGGGAGGAGACGCCCCCCTGCTTCCCCACTCGGACTCGTCGGCGTACAACCTGACCCGGAAAAGCTTGCCGTTGACCTCGACCTCGACCTCTCGCGCCTCCTTCTCCGGCGCTACGCCCCGACCATCTCCGGTCGGGTAAGCCTCGATCTTTAACTCCCTAAGCCTCTCGGCGATGAAACCTGTCGTGTAGCTGCCCGTTGTGAACACCTCGTCGTCGAGGAGGGCCTCGAAGAAGGGCAAGGTGGTAGCGATGCCCTCGATCCTGAACTCCCGGAGCGCCCGCCCGAGGCGCCGCAAAGCATCCCCCCGGTCCACGCCCCACACGATGAGCTTGGCGAATAAAGGATCGTAGTGCTCCGGCACCGGCCCCGGCCCCCGCAAGGCCGAGTCTACCCGTATCCCCGGTCCGCCCGGCTCCTCGTAGAGGGTGACGGTCCCGGGGGTCGGGGCGAAGTCGTTCGCCGCGTCTTCGGCGTTTACGCGGACCTCGATCGCGTGCCCGCGCCACCGCACGTCCTCTTGGGAGAAAGGCAGCTCCTCCCCAGCGGCGATGCGGATACCGGTCTGCACGATGTCTATCCCCGTCACCTCCTCGGTCACGGGGTGCTCGACTTGGACCCGGGTGTTCATCTCCAAAAAGTAGAACTCGTCGTCCTTCACCAGGAACTCGACCGTCCCGACGTTGTCGTAGCCCACCGCTTCTGCGGCCTCGACCGCCGCTTTGCCCATCGCCTCGCGCATCTCGGGCTCTATCGCGGGGGAAGGGCACTCCTCGAGTAGCTTCTGGTGCCTGCGCTGGATCGAGCAATCCCGCTCGCCGAGGTGCGCCGCGTTCCCGTGCTTGTCGCACACGACCTGGATCTCGATGTGCCGGGGGTTGGGCAGATACTTCTCCAGATACACCGACCCGTCCCCGAAGTACGCCTCACCCTCCCTTTTGGCCCGCTCGAAGGCGTCTTTCGCCTCCTCCTCACCGGGGGCCACGGCGAAGCCCTTCCCGCCGCCCCCCGAGGAAGCCTTCACCGCCACCGGGTAGCCGTGCTCTTTGGCGAACCCGAAGACGGCGTCGGCGGACTCCACGGCTTTTTCCGTGCCAGGCGTCATGGGGACGCCCGTCTTGCCCATGATCCGGCGGCTCTCCACCTTACTGCCCATCACCTCCATCGCCTCCGGGCGTGGCCCGATCCAGGCAAGGCCCGCCTCCGTAGTAGCCCGCGCGAAGCCCGCACTCTCCGCTAAAAACCCGTACCCCGGGTGCACCGCCTCCGCTCCCGAACGCCTCGCGACCTCGATCAACTTCTCGACGTTCAGGTAGCTCTCTGTCGCTGGCGCGGGTCCTACGTGGTACGCCTCCTCGGCCAGCCGCGCGTGGAACGACTCCCGGTCCACATCGGAGTACACCGCGACACTCCTCACGCCCACCTCTCTGAGCGCTCGGATGATGCGGACGGCGATCTCTCCGCGGTTCGCGACCAGGACCTTCCCGAACAACTAGACTATGCCCTCCCAACTGGAGTAGGCCCACAGCGAGCCCTCCAACTTCATCTCCTGGGGCGGCGCATGCCCGAGCAACCCGGCCAGTCGCCACCGGCTCCGCTTTACGGCAGCGCTCTCTGGCTCTTCGCGGTCTTTTAGCATGGTCGTGAGCGCGGCTATTATCGCCGCGACCTCTTCCGGGTTCGGCTCCGGGGAGAACCTCAAAGCGGAATGTTCCCGTGCTTGCGCGGCGGGCGTTCGGGGCGCTTGGTCCGGATGATAGAGAGAGCTTTTATGAGGTACGGTCTGGTCTCGCGCGGGTCTATAACATCATCTATGTAGCCCATCTCGGCGGCAACCATAGGATTGTTGAACTGCTCTTCGTAGTCGGCGATGAGTTCCTCACGTTTCTCCTCGGGGTTCTCGGCTTCGGCGATCTCACGCCGGAAGATGATCCCGACTGCTGCGGGAGCGCCCATCACCGCGATCTCGCCTGTTGGCCACGCCACGTTGACGTCGGCCCCGATATGCTTGGAGTTCATGACGTCGTAGGCCCCACCGTATGCCTTGCGCGTTATGACGGTCATCTTCGGCACCGTCGCCTCGGAGAAGGCGTACAAGAGCTTCGCCCCGTGACGGATGATCCCACCGAACTCCTGGTCGGTTCCCGGCATGAACCCCGGAACGTCTACGAACGTCACCAACGGTATGTTAAACGCATCGCAGAACCTGACAAAGCGCGCCCCCTTCACGCTCGCGTCTATGTCGAGCGTACCGGCCAGTACCGAAGGCTGGTTCCCGACGACGCCGACGGCGTGTCCGTCCAACCGGGCGAAGCCACAGACCAAATTCTGCGCCCACCCTTCCTGCACCTCGAAGAACTCCCCGTTGTCCATCGTGAACTCTATGGCAGTGCGCACGTCGTAGGGGCGGTTGGCCGAGTCCGGGACGAGGGCAGCGAGGTCTTCGTCCATCCGTTCCGGGTTGTCGTCCGGTTCGAAGTACGGGGCGCTCTCGAGGTTGTTCTCCGGCAAGAAGGAGAGAAGGTAGCGGACGTCTTCAAGGCAGGTTTCTTCATCGGGGGCGGAGAAGTGGGCGACGCCACTCTTGGTGTTGTGGGTGCCCGCGCCGCCGAGCTCCTCCTGGGTCACCTCCTCGCCCGTAACGCTCTTTATAACGTCCGGGCCGGTGATGAACATGTGGCTCGTCTCCTCAACCATGAAGATAAAGTCCGTTATCGCCGGGGAGTAGACAGCGCCGCCAGCGCAGGGACCCATGATCACCGAGATCTGGGGCACCACCCCAGAGGCGAGGACGTTGCGGTGAAAGATTTCGGCGTATCCCGCCAAAGAGACCACACCCTCCTGGATGCGTGCCCCGCCGGAGTCGTTTATGCCGACTATCGGGCACCCCGTGTTCAACGCTAGGTCCATCACTTTGCAGATCTTCTCGGCGTACACCTCGCCCAAAGAACCGCCAAAGACCGTGAAGTCCTGCGAAAAGACGCAGACCTTGCGGCCCATGACCTCGCCGTACCCGGTGACCACCCCGTCGCCCAAAGGTCGGTTCTCCTCCAGCCCGAAGTTGTACGAGCGGTGCACCCGGTAGCGGTCCAGCTCGACGAAGGTGCCGGGGTCGAGGAGGAGCTCGATTCTCTCCCGAGCCGTGAGCTTCCCACGCTCGCGTTGGCGCTGTATAGCCTGCTCCGAAGCGGGATGCGCCGCCGCCTCCCGGAGGCGCACAAGGCCCTCGACCTTCCCGGCGGTGGTGTCTTCCCCTAGTCTCTCGCCCTGCATAATCTGGCATTCTAGCAGAGAAGAACGCTTCACCCGCGAGGTTCCGGTCGATGCGAGTTGCTGCTAAACGCGACCCGGTACTCCATATCAGCCACCCCTATGGCCTGCTCCGGCGCCGTCGGGAGACGTTGTAGGCAAGGGCTTTAGATAGCAGTATGTCCACCCTCTACTACCAGTTCGGAGCCTGTGACGAAGGAGAACTCGTGCGAAGCGATGGCCTCCACGCGTCAGACTATTCCTCCGCCGCTTAGCACCGCGGGGAGTCGCCAGGCCATGAGCACCCAGACGATCACCAGCCCCAGCGCCAGCCAGTCTCCGGGCGTCGTGTGCATCTGACGAAGCTTGGTGCGGTAGTGGCCGCCGCGGTAGCTGCGGGTGTTCATCGCGGTGGTGAGGAGGTCGGCTCGGGCGAAGCCGCTGATGAAGATCGGGACGAGCAGGCGCCCTATGCGCCTCGCGCGCGTCACAGCGCCACCTTCGTCGAAGGGAACGCCGCGGGTTGTCTGGGCGCGGGCGAGGCGCTCTATCTCCTCGATGAAAATGGGGACGAACTTTATCGCGATCACGAAGACTAAGACCAGCTCATTGACCGGGACTCGGAGCCTCTGCAGCGGACCCAAGATCAACTCCAGGCCGTTCGTCAGGTCTACCAGGGAAGTCGTCAGCATCAGCATAGTCGTCACGTAGTAGAGGAAGACAACGCGCAGGCCCAGTATGGCTGCCGTGTACAGGCCCTCGGTAGAGACCGAAAGTATTCCCCAGCGCCACAGGTAGCTCGATTCGGCCACCTCGCCGGAATAGAAGAGGACCTGGAAGATCAGGATGAAGAGGAGGAACCCCAGGAAGAATTGCGAACCCCGCAATAAATAACCCAGAGGTATGCGGGAGAAGGCTTGGACCAGGACCAGCAGGAGCAGTATCAGGGCGAAGCCGAGGAAGGTACCGATCAGGAACGAAGCGGCGATCAGGACGAACGTGATCCAGAGCTTCGTCCGGGGGTCCATCCGGTGGATGAACGACCCCGTGTCGACAAATTGCCCAAAGATTACGTTGCGCTGCAGCTCTAACACTACACCGGGTCCAACCTCTTCAGCAGCTCGGCCTCCAACTCCTCCTCTGTCAAGACTTCGGTCGGAAGATCCGGGATGACCTTCCTGAGCTCGCGTGCGGCGGTGACCGGCTCCGGGAGCGTTATGTCGAGATCGGTAAGCCTATCCTGGCGCAGGATCTCGCGCACCGGGCCGTCCATGACAACCCTTCCTTCGTCAAGGACTATGAACCGGTCGCACAGGAGGCTCGCGTCGCCCAAAGAGGCCGAGCATACCACGAGGGTGAGATCCCTGTCGTCGGCGAGCCTCTTCAGCAGCCCGAGAAGCTCGCGCCTGCCGCGCGGGTCGAGCCCCGCCGTCGGCTCGTCGAGCACCAAAACCCGCGTGTGCATAGCGATCACCCCGGCTATCGCCACCCTCCGGCGCTGGCCGCCGGAAAGCGCGTGGACATACCTGAGCCGGAACTCGGGGTATGGGAGGCCCAAAGCGTTTAAGCTCTCCTCGACGCGCCGCCGCGTCTCTCCTGCCGAAAGCCCGGCCGCGGTCGGGCCGAAGGCCACGTCCGCGCCGACGACGTCCTCTATAAGCTGCGAGTCGGGCTGCTGGAAGACGATGCCAACCTCACGGCGCAATGCTTTTCGGTCGTAACCGGGCGCCGCAACGTCCTCACCCTCGTAGAAGACCTGCCCTTCTTTCAGGCGCAAAAGGTGAGCGAAAGAGTCCACGACCGTAGACTTGCCTGACTGGGTGGGACCGATCATCGCGACGCGCTCGCCACGGTGGATCTCAAACGACACGCCTCGGATCGCCTCGCTCGCCCTCGGCGTCCCTTCGAGGTAGGTGTAGCGGAAGTTTCGCAGCTCGATGATCGGGGGTGCTTTGGTGGTTGTCACGGGCCGGAGGGTTCGGCAGGAGCGGGCCCTTTGAGAGCGGCGACGGCGGCCTGCAGGTCGACCTCGTCCAAGATATCGCCTTCGAGGGGTATGCCGCGGGCGCGTAAAGCGTGGGTGAGGCTGGCGGCCAGGGGCACGTCGAGCCCGATGGAGCGGAGCTCTTCCACCCTACGAAACACCTCCGCGGGTGTTCCGTCGAAGACGAGGCGCCCCTCGTCCATGACGACCACCCGGTCGAAGAGGGCGGCCTCGGACATGGAGTGGGTGACATGCAGGACGCCCGTGCCCTCGCGGCGGTTGAGCTCTTTGACGGTGGAGATCAGGTGCTCAGCGGCAGGCGCCGGCAGGAGCGAGGTCGGCTCGTCGAGTATCAGAAACTGCGGACGCATAGCTAACGCTCCTGCTATCGCCACCCGCTGCTTCTGACCCGGGGAGAGGTCCTCGATCAGGCGCCCTCCGAACGCCTCTAGCCCCAAAGCCCTAAGCGCGAAGCCTACGCGTTCAGCTATCTCCTCGCGCGGCAGCCCCAGGTTCTCGGGGCCGAACGCCACGTCGTCAGCAACGCGGTTCATGACGAGCTGGTTATCTGGGTCCTGGAAGACGACCGCCACCCGCTCCCTGATCTCCCACCGGTTCTCCTCGCGCGCCAGGATGCCGTCGATGCGGATCTCACCTTCAGTCGGGTACAGAACGGCACAGAGGAGCTTGACGAGCGTGCTCTTCCCCGAGCCGTTGTGCCCGATGATCGCCACGAACTGACCGTGCTCAAAGCACAGGTCCAGCCCTCTCAGCGCCGGCACCGTGTCAGCCTCGCCCGTCCGGTAAGCGAACGAGACACCTTCGATCTCGATCATCGCGCCCGAAGTAACGCCGCTAGTAGCGGCGCTCTTCGTCGGAGCTACCGGGCTCCGGGGCCGTGGCGCGTCCGCTTCGGAAGAGCAAAACGCCCCTGACCACGACGACCGTCACGACAGCTGCCAGGATCGCCTCTGCCACAGCCTGTGGGATGATGGCTGGGATCGCCGCTAGCGGCAATAAGCCGAACACAACGGCCAGCGCGAGGACCCCGACGGTGTTTGTCAGCGAGCCCAAAACGCCCGCGACCGCCGCCGCGACATCAACGCTCCGGTTGCGCAAAGATACGAATACGGCCCACGCTACTACCCCGATCAACAATCGCGGCAGCACGGCGACTATCGGGTTCACAAAAACGGGGCTTTCGGCGTATAAAAAGGAAAAGACACCGAAGATCAAGCCGGCAAGGAGACCTACTACGGGTCCCTCAAGCGCACCTCCAACGACTGCCGGTATGTGCATTATGGTGGCGTTGCCTATAAGGGGGATCGGTACTGGGATGAAGCCAAGGCGCGTGGCCCCGAGGAACAGAGCGATGCCGCCAATAACGCCGGCCACGACTATCCGGCGGGTGCTGAAGCCGAAAGCCGACTCCCTACGCTCGCTCCCCTGATTCGTCGTCATGCCCTTCTCTCCTTTCGCTCCGCCTGTGAGGGAGTATTCCGCACCTATGTGCGTCGTGTCAACAAACTAGAGCGGCGGCACGTAGCGACCGTCAGCCGCCGTCCAGCCGCCGTCGACCAGCACGAACGCCCCGGTGACGTAGGAGCTTGCCTCCGACGCCAGATAGACTATTGCCCCGACCATCTCGTGGGGCTTCGCCCAGCGCCCCAGGACGCTCTTCTGGGCGTAGGCGTCGTACCAATCGGGGCTGTCCTTGATCTGGGCGGTCAGCGGCGTCTCGACTATTCCGGGCGCGACCGCGTTGACCCGCACTCCGCTAGTCCCAAGCTCCGCTGCCAGAGCCCTGAGCATCTGCACCGTCCCCGCCTTGGTCGCGGCGTACACCCCCTGTCCCGGCTCGACGGTCTGGGCCCTGATGCTTGAGAAGGCGATGATGCTCCCCGACCCCCTCTCGGCCATGACCCGCCCGAACTCCCGGATCAGGCGGAAAGTCCCCTTCAGGTTCAAATCTATGACCCAGTCGAACTCCTCATCTGTGATCTCCAGCAAGGGCTTTCTAACGTTAATGCTCGGCGTGCTCACCATCACGTCCGGTGCCCCCACCCGTTCGACCGCCGCCCGGACACTCTCCGCGTCGAGAACGTCCAACTCTAGGGTCTCGGCCTCCCATCCCTGCTCCTTTATCTCCCCGGCTGTCTCCCTGGCGGCCCCGACATCCACGTCCGCGCAGAATACGCGCGCTCCGAAGGCCGCGAGCCCGTGCGCCCCGGCTTCCCCGATCCCACGCCCCGCTCCGATCACGATCGCTGTATTGCCGTTAAGATCGAAAATCGAGCGGTAGTCAAACACGCGCTTCCTCCTCATAGCAGAAGCGCATGGCGGTCGCGGCGTAGAGCTTGCAAGCGATAAGCAGTTCTTCTTCGTCCACCCACTCGTCCTTGTGGTGTGGGATCTCGCGGTCTCCCGCTCCCGTCGTGACGATTGGAACACCGGCCCAAGCCTTCAATAAAGTCCCGTCCGTCGCCCCAGGCACCCCGTTGTAGTGCGGCTCCTCCCCGGTAAGCCCTTTGTAGGCCGCCGCCATCGCCTGAACCAGGGGATCGTCCACCGGCGTTTCGGTCGGGGGACGTTCTTCGATCACCTCTAGGCTCGCATCGAAGTCTGGGTCTTCGGAGCTCAGCTCCGAGAGGCAGCCTTCGAGGCGACCGATGAGCTCGTCATGGGACTGGGCGGGAACGGTGCGGATGTCGAGGGCTATGTAGGCGCTCGCGGGGATGACGTTGATCTGGGGCTCCCCACGATCCGGACCCATCAGGATCGTTGGCGTCAGACTTGGGTAACCCAAAAACGGGTCTTCGCCGTGGCGCTCTACCTCCTCCTGCTCTAGCTCCTCGACCGCAACCACGAACTTTGCCGCCCGAGTCACGGGGTTGACGCCGCTCTGGGGCATCGCCCCGTGCGCCATCTTGCCCCGAACCACCGCCCTTACCCGGATAGCACCCTTCTGCTTTACGCACAGCTGGTTCTCCTCCGGCTCGCAGATGACCGCGCCGTCCACCCCCCTCGCGTGCCCTCCTTCGATGAAGGACTTGATCCCGGCCATCATTCCCTCCTCGTCCACCGGATGACAAAGCACAAGCCGACCCGGAAAGGAGACACCGGACTCCTTGATCGCCCGCACCGCCATGATTGCCGCCGCCAGGTTCCCCTTGGTGTCGCACGCACCCCGCCCGTAGATGCGCCCTCCCGACCTCTCTGCGCCGAAGGGTGGGTAGTTCCAGTCCTCCGCCCGCCCCTCCGTCACCACGTCTGTGTGCCCCTCGAAGAGCAACGTCTTGCCTGGCCTAGCACCCTTCCAGATAGCCCAGACATTCGGGCGGCCAGGCGCGACTTCCTCCGTCCTTACCTCGAATCCCTCGCCTCTCAGGTAGTCGGCGACGTATCGGGCGACGCGGGCCTCGTTTCCCTCAGGTGCTTCGGGACGATAGACGCTCGGGATGCGAACGAGCTCTTGGGCCAGCCGAACGAGCTCCTCGCGGTCGACCCGGCGCAGCACGTCTTCCAAACGTTCCCCGAACTCGGTTCCGGCCTGCCTTGCTCGGGGTTCTCGCACGCCTAACCGATGACGCTCTCCGGCCCGTAGTCTTCGAGCCGCTCCTTGAGCGTGTTGAGAAAGCGCAGAGCAGCCCCGCCGTCTATGACGCGATGGTCAAAGGAGACCTCAAGGTTCATCATGCTGCGGACTGCTATGGCATCGTCCACGACCACCGGACGCTTGACCACAGCCTCGGCGGAGAGTATCGCGGTCTGGGGGTGGTTGATGATCGGGACGGAGACCACGCTTCCCAATGCGCCCGGGTTGTTCACCGTAAAAGTGCCCCCGGCGACGTCGTCGGGCGAGAGCTGACCATTTCTAGCGCGCTTCACTACGTCGTCTATCTTGCGGGCAAGCCCGAGGATTGTCAACTCGTCGGCGTCGAGGATCACCGGCACGATCAGGGCATCCTCAAGGTCGACCGCGACCCCGATATTTATGCGCTTGCGCAGGACGATACGGTCCCCGTCCCACACGGAGTTCAGGAGTGGGTGCATCTTGAGGCCCTCGACGACCGCCTTGACGATGAACGGCAGGTAGGTGAGCCTGACGCCCTCGCGCTCGGCAAACTCGTCCTTGTCCCTCTCACGCAAGCTCACTAGCCCGCTCACGTCCGCCTCGACCATCGTCCAGGCGTGCGGGGCTTCGCGCTTGCTCGAGATCATCCGGTTCGCGATGGCCCGCCGGACGCTCGTGAGCTTCACCACCCGGTCGCCCTCGTAGACCGGCACGCGTTCCCGCTCTGGTTCCCGACCAGGCGCTGCAATGGTAGCAGCCATGGGCGGGGTTTCTCGTTCCGTCTCGCGCTCCTCGACGTAGGCCTCGATATCTTTCTTCGTCACCCGGCCCCCAGCGCCGGTGCCCGAGACCTCCTCTATGTTGATCTCGTGCTCGCCGGCGAGCCTCCGGACCACCGGCGAGGAACGTTTGAGCTTAAGCGTCTCGGCGCTCTCGATCTCCCCCCGCCCGTCGCCGTCGCTCCTCGCCTCTTCACTCCGCGCTTCGGCGACCGCTCGCTGCTTCGCGCCGTCTCCTGCAGCGACCGGCTGAGCTTCGGTGTCAGCTGCAGGGAACTCCTCGGTCGGGGCCTCTGTCGCCTCGTCTTCTCGCGGCATGGCTTCGGTCGTCTGAGATTCCCCTGCGATGGTGACAAGCGCGATCTCAGTACCCACGTCGACCGTAGCACCTTCAGAGATGAGGAACTTCTCGATCTTGCCGGCTACCGGCGAGGGCAGCTCGGCGTTGACCTTGTCGGTGTCCACCTCGGCGAGGGGTTCATCTTTCTCGATCTCGTCCCCTTCCGCCTTGAGCCAGCGCGCTATGGTCCCCTCCGTCACGCTCTCCCCGAGCTGGGGCATCGTCACCGGTGTCGCCACGATTCCCTCCTCCTAGTAGCGGGTCAGCTCGAGTATCGCCGCTTCTATCTTCTCAGCAGATGGCACAAAGAAGTCCAGCATCGGCTTGGCGAAGGCCGCAGCTGGCACGTCCGGCGCCCCCAGCCGCATCACCGGCCCGTCCAACCACTCGAACGCCTCCTGGGCGACCACGGCCGCTATCTCCGCCGATAAAGATCCCGTTAGGTTCGCCTCGGAGACCGCCAGGAACTTCCCGGTCTTCTTGACGGAGTCGAGGATCGTCTCCTTGTCCAACGGGTAGAGCGTTCGAGGCTCGACGACTTCGGCCTCGATACCGTGCTCCTCCGAGAGCTTCTGCGCGACCTGCAACGCCTGGTAGAGCATCAGCCCGTAGGAGACGACCGTCAGATCCGTCCCCTGACGATGTACTCTGGCCTCCCTGAGCGGAACCTCGTAATCATCCTCTAGCACTTCGTCCTTGATGAGGCGGTAGGTCCGTTTGTGCTCGAAGAAGAGTACAGGGTTCGGATCGCGGATGGCGCTCTTCAGCATCCCCTTGGCGTCCGCGGGGAAGGTCGGGGCGACTACTTTCAGGCCCGGGGTGTTGCAGAACCACGCCTCGACACTCTGGGAGTGGTAGAGGGCACCCCCGTGCACCGCGCCGTAAGGAGCCCGGATGGTTAGCGGTACCTTCCAGGCACCGTTCGAGCGGTAGTAGAAGCGGGCGGCCTCGCTCACAAGCTGGTCGAAGGCCGGCGGGATAAAGTCGGCGAATTGTATCTCGGCGACCGGGCGCATCCCGTTCACCGAGAGGCCGATGGCCGAGCCTACTATCAGGCTCTCCGCCAGGGGCGTGTCCATCACCCGGAGAGGCCCGAACTCGTCCTGTAGCCCCTGCGTAACCCTGAAAACCCCGCCGGCCTTCCCCACGTCCTCGCCCAGCACCATGACGGAATCGTCGGAGCGCATCTCTTCGGCCAGACCCTCATGGATGGCCTGTAAAAGGTTCTTTGTCGCCACCTCCTAGCCCTCCGCGTAGACGCGGTCTAAGGCTTCTTCGGGGTCCGCGTAGGGAGCCGCCTCTGCGTACCCGACCGCCTCGTCTATCTCGACCTTGATTGCGGCCGCCATCTCCTCCTTCTTCTCCGCGTCTAGGGCGCCGGCCTCCTCAAGGTACTTCTCGAAGCGGACGATGGGGTCCTTCAAGCGCCACTCCTCTACCTCCTCGCGCTCCCGGTAGCGCCGGTCGTCGTCGTCGGAGGAGTGGGCCGTAAGGCGGTAGGTCTTCGCCTCTATGAGGGACGGCCCGTCGCCCCTGCGGACGCGATCGAACGCCTCTTTCGCAGCCTCGTAGACCGCCAGCACGTCGTTGCCGTCCACCTCGACGCCGGGGAAGCCGTAGCCCTCGGCACGCTTGGCGATAGAGCCAGCTACCTGCATCTTCTCCGGGACGGAGATGGCATAGACATTGTTCTCCACGAGGAAGACGACGGGCAGGTCGTGGATGCCGGCGAAGTTCATCGCCTCGTGCCAGTCGCCGCCGCTGGTCGAAGCCTCGCCACCGCACGCCAGCACCACCCCATCCTCCCCGCGCATCTTGAACGCTAATGCGGTCCCCACAGCTTGAGGGTACTGGACGCCCACGGGCGCCGAGGCGGTAACGATGTTCAGCTCCCGGCTGCTGAAGTGACCAGGCATCTGGCGCCCGGCGCTGTTTGGGTCCTCCTTTTTGCCCAGGAGAGAGAGGAACTGGTCGCGAGCGCTCTGACCGAGTAGCATCGTTATCCCGGCGTCCCGGTAGTACGGGTAGACGTAGTCGTAGCCAGGGCGCAAGTTGTAGGCGGTGCCCACCTGCGCGCCCTCGTGGCCCTGACAGGAGATCACGAATGCCGCCTTGCCCTGGCGGTTGAGGGTCCAAGACCGCTCATCCACCATCCTCGCCAGGAGCATGTGGCGGTAGATCCTTAGCAGGTCATCCTCATCCAGCCCCAAAGATTGGTGCCGGACCTGAGCGCCCTTGACGTCCAAGTTCCCACTCCTCCTTCCCCAACGCGAAGAGCTAGCAACGCCCCTTACACGCCATAGTATATAGCTGTCGGCCCTCAGCGGTCAGCCAAAAAGTTAGTCGAATACCCTCAAATCGATAACATAGGCGAGGTTAAGCGGGCTCCTTTCAGCGCTGGCCAGCAGCGCCTTGCAAAAGCCGACTAAATGTACCTGGCACCTGATACCTGGCCGCTAAAAGCTAAGCTTCTTTGTAGAGCGTCTCGGCAGCGGAGATGGGGTCGAGCTCCCTCTTGCGCACCTTCTCCATGAGCTCGGCGTCCTCCTTGCTGAGGCGCTCTTGCAACGCATTCTCCATCTTGTTCGTCGCCCAGGAGAGGACGAAGTCTTTTATGGACGCGAGATGGCGCTCCTTCATCCTGCCGCTCTCGGTAAGGAAATTTCGGTGTTCCCCGATCTTCTCTTTGAGCTCCTCGACGCCTTCTCCGTTGTCCCCACGGGTCATAATTATGGGAGGCGTCGGGGCGTCCGGATCGAGCTCGTGTCCGATCTCCAGGATCTGGCGCACCTCCGAAGCAGCGTTCTTGGCCTGCGGGTGGTCGGCCTTGTTGATGCAGATGATATCCGCGATCTCCATCACACCTGCCTTCAGGGCCTGCACCGAGTCCCCCGCTCCCGGCTGCAGGCAAAGGACCACGGTGTCCGCCGCGGAGGCGACCTCGACCTCTCCCTGCCCTACCCCGACCGTCTCGTAGAGCACAACGTCCATCCCATACGCCTCCATCGCCAGTCCGGCTAGCCTAGAGGCGCCCGCCAGCCCTCCGAGGTGTCCTCGGGTCCCCATCGAGCGGATAAAGACGTTTTTGTCCAGGAAGTGGTCGGCGAGGCGGATGCGGTCCCCAAGGATTGCACCCTTCGTGAACGGGCTCGAAGGGTCAACAGAGACCACCCCGACCCTTTTCTCCTCCGCGCGATAGAGCTCTATGAGCTCGGCGATGATGCTGCTCTTGCCGACGCCGGGCGGGCCGGTGAAGCCCACGGTGACGGTCTCGCCGGTGTACGGGTAGAGCTCGGAGATCATCCCCCGGGTATCCGGGTTCTCGCCCTCGATCTTGGAGATGATCCGGGCCAGCGCCCGTCGATCGCCGGAGAGCAGCCGCTCGACGAGCCCATTATCAGACATCGTGCACCTCTTCCGGGGCCGTGGCTAGCCCTCCAGCAAGAGCGATTCCGGGTCCTCGATGAGCTCCTTAATGCGCACGAGGAACTGCACGGCGTCGGCGCCATCCACGATGCGGTGATCGTAGGAAAGAGCGAGGTACATCATGGGCCGGGCTTGTATCTCACCGTCCACGACGATGGGTCTCTCCTGGATCTTGTGCATCCCCAAGATGGCGACCTGCGGGATGTTGAGTATGGGCGTCGAGTTCAGGGAGCCGAAGATGCCGCCGTTGGTGATGGTGAACGTGCCGCCCTGCAGCTCCTCGATGCTGAGCTCGCCGTCGCGCGCCTTCTGGCCGAGCTCCACTATGTCGCGTTCTATGTCGGCGAAGCCCTTCTTGTCGGCATCGCGCACCACCGGGACTACTAGCCCCTGCTCGGTGTTGACCGCCACGCCTATGTCGTAGTAGTGCTTGAGGACGAGCTCGTTGTCCTGCAGCTCGGCGTTAACCTTCGGGAACGCTTTGAGGGCCCCTATCGCCGCCTTGGTGAAGAACGACATGAAGCCGAGCCTGACGCCGTGTCGCTCCTGGAACTCTTCCTTGCGGCGGTTCCTGAGCTCCATCACGGCGCTCATGTCCGCCTCGTTGAAGGTGGTGAGCATCGC
>JALZFJ010000085.1 GCA_030867425.1 Actinomycetota bacterium
GTCTTGGGATCCATGGCGACAACCGCCCCGCCCGTCCCCGAGTACCCGTTGGACTGGGCCCGCTTGATTGCCGCGTCGAGCTCTTCCTCCGCCGTCTTTTGCAGCTCCATGTCCAGGGTGAGCCTGACGTCTTTGCCCGGGACAGGGTCGGTGGTGCGGGCCGGTTGCCCGAGCTCGGGGATCTCTTCGGCTCTCCCGTCGTAGCGCTGCCCGTCAGCCTTGCGAACGGTCACCTGCCGCCCCAGAGCGTCCACGTTGTACACCTTCTCGCCCGGCTCACCGCGCAGGAACTCCTCGTACTCCAGCTCGACACCACCCTTGCCGACGACGGCGTCGTTCCCCAGGCCCTCGAAGGTGCTCCCCTCGAGCTCATCTTCCGTGACCGCCCCCGTGTAGCCCAAGACGTGGGAGGCTAACCACGTGTTTGGATAGTTTCTGACGTAGTCGTCGTTGACGACGAGGCCGTTAAACTCCTCAGTTCGCTCGCTGACGTACATGACGTCCTCGCGGTCCGCGTTCTCCTTGAGGAGCATCGGGCTGTACTGGTTGCCCGACTGAAGCGCGGCATCGTAGTTCGCGAGAACCTCCTTTTTGTCGGCGTCGAGGATGTCGGCGAGCTCTTCGACCTTCTCGCGGGGGATGGCGTTTGGTACTATGGTGACGTTGAGGCCCGGGACGTTGTTCGCTAGGACCTCGCCGTCTCTGTCGTAGATCACGCCGCGCTGCGCCGGTATCTTGACCTCCCGGGTCTGGGTAGCCTGAGCAGCGTTGGCGTACTCGGTTCCGGTCAGGACCTGCAGGTACCACAGCCTGAAGCCCAAGACCAAGAAAAAGGCCGAGACGAGCATCGCGAGCGCCACGATCCGCACCTGCATCCTGGCCCGCGAGATCGGGAGCTCCGCCTCCTTTTTCTTCGGACTTTTCCTGTTGTCGGGGTCCCATCCGCGCCTGACTTTCACCGGTGACTCGAGCACTAAATATCCCCCCCCAAAAGTCGTCTATGAGCTATCGCGCCCATTAAGCCACCTTCTCAGCCTGCACGACTAGGCGCTGGGCATAGTCCGGCAGCGTGCACGTCTGGAGCGTCAAGACGTCCTTGCCCTCGACCGGCTCGGTGACGGAGAGGTCGGTCGGGCCGACGGAGTCGCTCTTGAATACCCTGTAGGTGTACTCGTTGTCGTCGGCGTCGGTGACGATGACCTCATCGCCATTCTCCAGCTTGTCCAGGTCGTAGAAGGCGAGGAAGCTGGGCGTACCCGGGTAGCCGAGCCGGTGTCCGGCGAGGTACACGTTCGCCCCCGCCTCCCACGGAAAGCCGGTGCCCTCGAGGTGCATGGCGGTGTAGTTTTTGAGCTTCTCTTCGTCGTCTCCGTGACCAGTGGGCACCTCGGCGCCGTCGGCGAGCTTCATCATCTTCGGGACGGTGAGGGTGAGTGTCTTGTCCTCGGGCCCTCTCGCCTTCCCGGTGGCCTGCGTGTTCTCCTCCAGTACGGGTACGTTGAAGTCCTGTGCCCCGTCGCGCTCCGAGTCGCCGCGCGTGCCAGGACCTAGGAAGAAAGTGGCGATCAAGGCTGAGCCAGCCCCGATCAGGGCCAGGCTCACCAGGCTCAAGACTATGTCCTTGCCGCGCACTCATCCTCCCGATTTGGGCTCCTAAAGTTCGTTTCGAAGTACCCGCTCCGACCGCAACACATTGTATCCGATAAACTGCTGTCTACTAGCCTCGGCGCCACCGAAAGGCACCGAAAAACGTAAGGACGGATCCAGGTTACTCCTTGACCACGAAGAACTTGCGAGCCGCTACCTCATCACTTTCGCCCAAGCCTCCATGTCCTCCCCGCTCGACGGCTCCTCGGCGCTCAGGTATACGAAGACCGCTTCGGACGGCCCCTCCAAGCGGCCCACGTCCGGCGGCGGGTAGAGGCTGTTCTCCGCGTTCACGGTAACGTCCCGAACATCGGGGAGACGATCTCCTCCCCCGGAGAAGTTCTGCGACCTCAAGAAAGCCTCGCCGCTTAAAGCCAGCGCGAGTAGCGCCACCGTCACCGGCGTATACAGAGGACAACGCCGATCCGCGCCCTTCGTGGTTGTGTTGGGGAGCGCGCTCATCCCTCCTCCCTCATCGCGACGCTTCCCCCAGAAGCCTTGCCCCCGAGCGTACGGGAGCGTCTCCAGAGAAGTAGAGTCGCGGCGTTGTGCAGGACATGAGCGGTCATAGGGGCCAGAAGCCCGCCCGTCCATTGGTAGAGAAACCCGAACAAAAAGCCTGCCGCGACGGCCCAGAGGCTCCATACGAAGTACCGGCGGTCGGGACCGACATGGAGGACGCCGAAGAGGAGCGAGGTAAGCACGAGACCGAGCACGGGTTGCAGTGCCCCCCGGAAAAAAGCCTCCTCCCCCACCCCGGAGAACACCGAAACCAGGACGAGATATCGCCCTTTAGCGCCGTCCACGAGGAGTGGGGCGAGCTCGTCGGAGAGCCGGTGGAGCACGGGCAGCAGGCGATAGAAGAAGATACTCAAAGCCACGGTGCCACAGGCGGTCACCGTACCCGAGGCGAGACTGAAGGGTATCGAGTCGCCCAGCGGTAATGCATCCCCGTCCCTAACTCCGTTCAAAACCACGGCCGCGGAGAGCAGGGCCGCGTAGAAGACGGCTGCGAGACTTACGAAACGGCGCCCCATCCGCTTTCAGGCGGCGGGCCGGTCTGCACGAACAACCATAGTACGCTATTGTACCGGAGACGCCAGGCCGCTTAGGTCCCGGCAGGCGATAATAAAGGTAACAGGGAGAGCGGTATGGACGAGTCGATCTTCAAGGCCTACGACATCCGGGGCGTCTACCCCGACTCTCTGAACGAGGATGTGGCTCGACAAATAGGACGCGCCTACGTTAACTACCTCGAGCTTTCGGGCTCCCGCGTGATCGTCGGGCGTGACATGCGCCTCTCTGGTGAGGCCCTGGAAGGGGCGTTTATCCAAGGCGTGACCGAGGCCGGGACAGACGTTCTGGACATCGGGCTCGTCTCTACGGACGCTCTGTACTTCGCGGTCGGGCACCTCGAAGAATCAGGTGGGGCCATGATTACGGCCTCCCACAATCCCAAGGAGTACAACGGCTTTAAACTTTGCCGCGAGAACGCCATCGCCCTCTCGGGGGAGGAGGGCATCTTCCAGATCCGGGACCTCATCACCTCCGGCAAATTGCCCGAGCCGAGCGACACCCCCGGCTCCGTTGAGGAGGGCGACGTAGCGGTGGACTACGCCAAGCACTGCCTCTCCTTCATAAACACGGAGGACCTACGACCCCTGAAGATAGTCGTGGACGCGGGCAACGGCATGGCGGGTAAGATGCTCCCTCCCATCTTCGAGAGGCTGCCCTTCGAGGTGGTACCGATGTACTTTGAGCTCGACGGCTCCTTCCCGAACCACCCACCCAACCCCATAGATCCGGAAACCATGGAGGACCTCCAGCAGAAGGTTATCGACGAGGGCGCGGACTTCGGGGTCGCCTTCGACGGGGACGCTGACCGGTGTTTCATCGTGGACGAGAACGGGACGACGATCTCCGGGGACTTGCTCGCTACCCTCGTCGCCAAGAACGTCCTCGAAAAAGAGTCCGCGGCGACGATCATCTACAGCGCGGTCTGCTCAAAGGCGCTACCCGAGCTGGTGCGACGCGAGGGCGGCAAGCCCGTCCGCACCAAGGCGGGGCACTCGATCATCAAACCCCAGATGCGCAAGAACGACGCCGCCTTCGGCGGGGAGCACTCCGGGCACTTCTACTTCAGGGACAACTACTTCGCCGACTCAGGGGTCATCGCTATGCTCACAGTCGCCGAGCTCGTCGCCCGCCAGGACAGCCCCCTCTCCGAACTCCTCGACCCCATAGACCCCTACGTCCGCTCCGGCGAGGTCAACTCCGAGGTAGAGGACCAGTCCGCTACCCTAGAAAGGGTCGAAAACCACTACGCAGAACGCGACGGCGCCGAGATAGACCACCTCGACGGCCTCACTGTGGGCTTCGGGGACTGGTGGTTCAACCTGAGGCCCTCAAACACCGAACCCCTGCTCCGCCTGAACGTCGAGGCCAAAGACCGCGAGACCATGGAGCGAGAGCGCGACGAACTACTCGACCTCATCCGAGGTTAAGAGCGCTCGGGCATCAGGTTTCAGCCGTAGGCTTCTGGCCCGTAAAGAGGAATAAACGCGAAGGAAAACGCCCCCGCCGTTCGCGGCGGGGGCGTTTGGGTTCTAAACGTCGTCCCTACTGGGAAGGCTACTGATCACGCGGGGGAGGCAGGTCCTGGCCGGCGGCCTTGTCCCCCCTAGTCGGGGCGTCGGGGTTGACGGTGATGAGGTTTCGGACCTCGCGGACGCCCTCGATCTGCTCTGTGATCTCGCCTACGGCCCGCTTCTCCTCCTCGGAGGTCGCCTGGCCCCGGATGTCGGCCACGTCGTCGTTGACCTCGACGTTGAGGTGCGCTAGGTGCATGGTGCGAGGGTCCTCACCGATGCGGGTCCGGATGCGGTTCTCGATCTCCTCGTGCTGCACGGGTATCTCCGGCGGCCCCGAATCATGCCGCCGGCCGATGAGCGGCCCAGAGGAAGGATCCGAGTACTCCCGCTCGGTGCCGGTGCGGTTCGGATCTTCCGGCCGTTGGGGTCGAGCGGGGTCGGAGACCGCACCCGCGGGTGAGCTACCCCCGGCGGTCCCGGTAGGGGTTCCAGAGCCCCAGGTCTCGCCACGCTGGTCGGCGGAGCTGCCCGAACGGGCGACGAGGGCGCCGACCGCGAACCCGGCGAAGGCGAAGATCCCGTACTTCAAGAAACGGGTGCTGGCAGGTTCTCTGGGAGTTACGGCCCGCACACCGCCCCTGAGCGCCCTCTTGCCCGCACCACGAGCCGCTCTGCGCGCCACCTTACCCCGTGCGCCAGCGCCGAGCAGCGTCCTGCCCGCGCCGCCAACCGCCTTGCCCGTGCCTCGGGCTACCCCCTTACCAGCCTTAGCCCCCAACACGGCTCCTGTTGCTTTCTTCTTGCTGACCATCCACGACCTCCATGACTCTCTAGCCTGACTAGGTGATTTGTTCCAATACCCGGAACGGCGTTCTGGAAAACAACGGTCCCGGACTGGTCGCCGGGCAACCCCCATCTTGTTCACCACGTCTCGGACGCCCGGTACCCAGCGGGCAGCCTCCTCGATGACATGACGCTCCTACGGTTCTCGAGCGCAGCCGTGCAAGGTTACGACGAAAGAACAGGAGCTAACGTTCGGTCGCGAGAGGCCGCGAGCTTTCGCGTTTCGGCCTAAAGAGCACCTCACGAGTTGTACCAGAAGAGCGTTGTTAGCGATGACCGTGCTAGAGGACTGGGGAGCGCTATTCCTCGGGCCTATTTATCGGGACGCAGCTTGGGGCCGAGGGTGAGCTTCCGGTAGCGCAAGCGGCGCTCGTTCAGCGGCTCCTCGAACTCGGCCTCGCGAGAGAACTCTACCCTGCCCGTGGCCGCGGCCTCGACGAGGGCGATGAGATCCTCCTTCTCGCTCGGTGAGAGACCGTCTGTATCGAGATCGCGTTCCTCCTCACGTTCGAAGAGCCTGACGCACCGGGCGAAAGAGACGAATATGCTGCACGGCTCGGGGCAGGGGATCTCGCCCTCCCCCCGGTCCATCTTTAGGGGTGTGCCCTCGCCCACGTCCCAGAGGGTCTTCTTGAGGCACACCGAATCCTCGCAGCACGCTCTCGCGGCGTTTTGTACGCCCTCGTCGGAGAGGTGCTGGACGCGCTTGTAGATGCCGCTCTGGCGCGCGGCGTTCTCGCGGTAGTTCGTGATCTCGAGCCTCCCCTCCCGGTAGAGGTGCCAGTGAACGACACCCGCGGGATAGAGGTAGTTCATGGCTACGCTCAGGCCCGCCGCATCGGTCACCCGCAGTGTCCAGCCCTGCCGAAGGTTCGGGGAGCTCTTGAGCGGCCGGTACTCGCTGGATTCGGTGAGCTTCGCGAGCTCGCGTGCTGCCCGAGGGTCATCGTAAGGCACTAGCCCTTCGGCGTCTTCATCGGCCACGTGGCGCAGCTCGTATCCGCCGGACGAGAGCGGCCGCACGAGAACCTGGCCGAACCTGCGCCCTTCGGGGACCCCGTCTACCCAGCGGGCGAAGGCCTCACAGGAATCCCGGGCGACGTTCTGGGTCCCGTCCCGGGCGCCTACCGGATCAGGAGGCGCCGCGCGCAACCCCGCGCTCCTGAAGTCTCGTTTCGTCGGCACGTGCCTCGCGGGCGCGGGCAGAGATCAGGTACGACATCGAGGGGTGGGTGCCCACCGGCGCACCGTAGAAGATGGTTTTGTTGGCGCTGCCGGCGGTCGGTCTGATCGTCACCTCGCCCGCGAGGCCGAGGTCTTCGGGGATGGTCTCGCGGGTGTGCCAGCCCTCTGCAATGAAGACCGGGATCAGGACCACGTTCTCCGCCTGGGCGGTCTCGACGACCTCGCCAATCTCAGGAGCCTGATCCAGAAACCCGACCTCGACGAGGTCGTAGGCTTCGCGCTCCCGTATGCGCTCGGCGTTCCAATAAATGACGCCGCCGGAGTTCTTGTTCAGATCGGTGCCGTGACCGAGCAAGACCAGCGCTCGAGGACCGGGCGACATCTCCTTGCCCTCAAGCAAGTCCCGCGCCCGCTCCAAAATCACGTCTGCCATCCCTTCGTACGTCCCCAAAGGTCCCGTGTACCGGATGGTCTTGCCGCCCTTTCGGGTGACGGGCCCCTCAAGCCCGAGCTCCCTGGGGATCACCTGCTGAGTGAAGTAACCCTCGGAGATGAACGCCGGCACCACGTAGACTTCTTCCGACTCGACGATGTCGAAGACGTGGCGCATAGAAGGCTCCTCCTTCCAGAAGCATTCGACGACCTCGTCGAACTCCCCGGTCTCCCGGATGCGCGCCGCGTGCTCGTAGACTGGCAGGCTCGAGTCCTCGTTCAGGTGCGACCCGTGTCCCACGATGATTAGAGCCTTCACCTACTCAGACACCTCCAAAACGAGACGACTCACCAGCCCCGCACGAGAGGATTCTATCGTACAAAGCCGCCGGCCCGACGGAAAGGTTTCACGGGGTAGAGACTCACCCTTGCGGGGCAGGTCGCACGCGATGGTTGAGGAACTCAGGGCCTTGCTCCAGGGCGAGCAAGAAGGCCGCGGCGACGATTGGGGTCTCGGTCGCCGAGGGTTTGAGCCTCGGATCCGAGCGCAACAACCCATCGAGGTTCACAATGGCCTGCAAGCCACGGCGCGAGTACACGCCGCCGGCTTTTAAGGTCCCACGCGCCATGCGCGAGACTTCCTCGGCCTCCTTGCGACCGGCCCTGCTCATCGCGTCGAGGTCCGGTACCTCCGCGACGACCTCCAGGTAGGCTTGCACGAGTGCGGGCCTGGCAGCCTCGATCCGGACGAGGGCGTTGAAGAGCGCCGGGCGGGCGAGCTCCCTGACGACCTCGAAGTTTCTGGCGTACTCGCGTGCCAGCGGGTCGCGGTCGGCGACGAAGCGCGTCGCGTCCCTCAAGGTAGCGTCCCGCCCCGCTCCTAGGGTGACGTTCAACGCCCCGGCTAGCGCTCCGCCACCGAAGCCTGGCCCCGCGATCTCGACCGCCCTGGCGAAGAGGCGGGCATCGTCGTGCGAGAGCCCGGCCAGAACCTTCCCCAGGGGCTCACCGAGGAGCGCCGCGTGCGCCAGCGGCGCCAAATACCCCGCCGCCCTCAGGTCTGCGTACCCGGCGACGGACCTGGAGCCCAAGACAGCTGCCAGCACGCTCTCGCCCACCGGAGACTCGGTGGCCCCGGAGAAGACGTTCGCGAGCACGGGGACGCCGAGGAGGCGCGTCTCGTGGGCCACCGCCCCATCCGAGTAGCGGGAGTCGGCCCCCGGCATCGGGGCGCTGTATCCCAAGAACAAGGCGCTTGCCGCCGAAGCGGCGACCTCCGGGGGTGAAACGTGTGGCCCGTCATGAAGACTTCTCTCCGTCATCCGAAGCGACTTTGAGAGGTCGCTAGAGCACCTTCTCGAGTACTTCGAGAAATTCTTCTACCTCCGGTTGGTACCCCGGGGAAGCCTCGATATTCGCCCGCATAACGCCTTGCTTGTTTATGACGAAGTACGCCCGCTTGAGGAAACCGGCATCGTGCTTGATGCCGTACTCCTCGACGGCCCCGCGCTGGAAGTCCGAAAGCAGAGGAATCTCGTTGCCTCTCTCTTCGGCCCACGCCCTGTGCGACTAGGGAGAGTCCACGCTCATCGCCAGGACCCTCGCACCCTTCTCCTCGAAGGAAGAGACCTCCTGCTGCACCTGAGCCACCTGGTCTGTGCACACGCTCGACCAGTCGCCGGGGTAGAAGAACAAAACCACTATCCCCTCCCGCCGCGCCTCCTCGAGCAAGACCTCCTGGTTCCCCGCTGTCGCTGGGCAACGTGAAATCCGGCGCCTTCTCCTCGACCTTCACGGCCATCCAAACCTCCGTCGCTCCTCCGCCATCCTGGGCATTCTACCCTTACTCTACGCCCCGGGGCGGGTAGAATCACCCCGCGAAGAAGCTTTATAAGGATGTGAGGAGGACTTGACCGACGGTGAGATTCTGTCCCTGATCCCCGAAGACGCCTTCGAGAGGGACGCTCCGGAGGGAACCTTGGGCACCGAAGAAGAGCTCTGGCTCGCTGACCCCGCCTCGATGAAGCTCGCAGGCGGTGCCCAAAATATACTCGCCGGAGCCCCCGAAGGCCACTACACCGGCGAGCTAATAGACTGCGAGATAGAGTCGAACAGCGGCGTTCACGAGAAGCCCTCTGAGGTGCTAGAAGACCTGATCTCCCGGCGGCGGTACCTCTTCGAGCAAGCCAAGCGCTTGGGGCGCGTGCTCGGTACGAGCGGAACCCACCCCATCGGGGACTGGCGGGAACAGGAGATCATAGACCAGCCCCACTACAGGCGCCTCGAAGAAACACTCGGCTGGGTCATAAAGCGCAATAACACCTTCGCCCTGCACACACACTACGCCGTGCGGGGGCGCGAGAAGGTTATCTACTTGTTCAATCGCTTAAGGGAGTACGTGCCACACTTTCTGGCGCTCTCGGTAAACTCACCGTTCTGGCAGGATGAGATCACGGACATGCAATCTTCCCGCATACTCATCTTCTCCCGCTCCATACACCGCGCCGGGCTCCCGGACCCTCTTAGCTCCTGGGACGACTACGTAAACTACGTAGACTACGTCGAACGCTCAGGCGCTATACAAAAGCTCGGAGAGGTCTGGTGGGACATCCGTCCCCAGCCCGAGCTCGGCACAGTCGAGATGCGCGCCTGCGATGCCCAGACGGCTCCCTGGCGCACCGAGGCCTTCGTCGCCCTGACCGCCGCCCTTTGCGAATCCCTAAAGGAGGAGTACGAGTCGGGCGAAAAAGGACCCATCCGGCCAACCCGTGAGATCGAGGAGAACAAGTGGAGCGCCCAGCGCTACGGCCTGGACGGCGACTTCGTGGACCACGACTCGCACGAGAGTGTCCCTGCACGGAAGGCCTTGAGCGAGTGGTTGGAAAAACTCCAGGCGCTCACGAAGGAAGACCTCTCGGCGGTAGGCCGCATCCTGGACAAGCCGACGGAAGCAGATCTCCAGCTCGAAGTCTGGCGTGAGACCAACTCTACCTTCGAGGTGGCACGCGACGTCGCGGAGAGAACGCGAGCCGCAACGGAGTCGCAGAAGCCTCTCTGACACAGAAGCGACTCCCACCTTATCTAGAGGGGAGGCAACGGGCGTAGACCACGAGGAGTTTAGGGACGAGCTCAGGGAAAGGGCAGACCCCGTGTCACTCGACGAGACCGAGGCCGTCGTCCGGGCTCGCCTAAGGGCTTTGCGCGGCGCCTCTCCGGGGCGCGGTCGACCGGCTCGCCGCCCCCTTGCTGGAAGAACTCGCGGCGCACCTACGAACAGGAGGAGACGATGGCGAGAAGTTCTTCCGTATGGCAGTTCTGCGAGTGGCTCTCGCAGAAGGCGGGCATGGTGCACGAGCCCGCCATCCGCTACGCCTGGCACGTCGGGAACATGCTAGGGGACGCCGGTGCAGAGGAAGAGGTGGAAGCCGCGTGCGAAGAGCCATCCCCCGAGTACCGGGAGCAATCGCAGCGAGTGCTTACAAACCCCCACTATTAATGGCTCCTTTGAGCGCAGGTCGGACTCCTTGGATCCTTCCGACTCGCCGGTGCCGGAGAAAGTATAGCCCTCGGGCGTCGGCCCTACCTGCGCCGGAGCCGGCGCAATACCAGTCTGACGATGACGCGGCGAACCGTCGGACTCTTGAGGAGCCGGATTGCGCCGCGGCGCACCCTCGGGTTGCTGAGCAGCTTCAGCACGGTCCGGGCATTCAATGTAGACCCCCTTCTTTAAGGGCCGCCGTCTTCAGGCAGCCTTCTCCAGCTCACGGCATTGTTTCTTCAAGAGGTCGAGGAGCGCCCTCTCTTCCTCGGTGAGGTCGCCCTGCTCGGCGACGATCACCTCTTCTATGCGCTCGCCATAATAGGCCATCATCGCCCCCCTCTATGTAGTACTCCACAGCGCGTGGGCTTATCTAGGACGTGCGGGCTAAGTCGCAGGTGTTGCCGGGTCTCCGGGCCACCTCGTCTACCGCCTCGCGCATGTTCTTCTGGGCCGCTTTACGTCCTCCGTCGCCCCGAGCTCCGCCAGCTTACAGCGGCGGCGAGCGTCCCGGCCCAGGTCCGGAAGTCTTTCGGGCTGAACTCGTTGCCCATCACCTCTTTGATGTAGGCGTTCAGGTCCCGGGCTTTGATGTCTTTGACCTCCCCGGCCTCGTCGCGGTATTTGAAGATTTCGTAGCCAGGGAGCGCCGCGCATTCCTCAACGATCTCCCGAAGTCGCGTGTCAGCGACGCACTTGCGCTGCATCTGCCCCCACTTGCCGAATTAGGTTCGCATCTACCCAGTCCTCCCTCACCACCTAACGTCCCGCTCACCTCAAGTATAGCGATTGGTTGTACCCTTACCCGAAGCCGGAGTATCTTAAAGTTGGGGCGACGTTCCTCTGGTACAAGCCCGCTGAAGGTCTCCGGAGCCGTCGCTGCGTAATCCTTTAGGAGCACGTCCGCATTTCGCTCAAGTCCCAGTTTGGGTTGTTTTTGTTTGGTGACAACACCCATATGGTATTACTCAGGAGGTGTCAGAGCGTACGATAGCAACACGTTTACCATATAGCAGGAGGAAGCCTACAAGCCCCGGCTCTTCAGCCACGGATTGAACTATGGGCAAACGCATACTCTTCCAAACAGGTATTCGACGTCTGGGCAGCAAGGAGAAATGTTTCTTCTACCGCTATCCAGGCACAGGTGAGATCGTGCGCGAGGAGCAGGTATTGAAGCGCATCGAGACTCTGAAGATACCCCCCGCATGGGAAGATGCGCGCATAGCTCGCAGCCCGTCGGCGAAGGTCCAAGCCATCGGCTACGACTCGGCGGGGCGAATTCAGTATCTCTACCACCCCAAGTATCGCGAGCGCAAGGAGCGGGAGAAGTTCGAGCGCATCCTGCGCTTCGCCGATGCGCTGCCAAAGATGCGGCAGACCACGAGTGCGCACCTGCGGCGCAAGCACCTGGATCGGGAGAAGGTTCTGGCGTGTATGACCCGCTTGGTAAACGCAGCCTACTTTAGGGTCGGGGACGAGCGCTACGCGAAGAAGAATAAGACCTACGGGATCGCAACCCTCCGAAGGAAACACTTGACCATCAACGGCGACGAGATGATATTCGAATACCGGGGCAAGTGGGGGCAGATGCAGCGCAAGTGCGTCGCTGACACGCGACTTCGGGAGATCGTTGAGGAATGCGCGGCGCTCCCTGGCTACGAAATCTTCAAGTACTACGACGAGGCCGGGGAGATCAAAGACGTCAAAGCCCGGGACCTGAACGCCTATATCAAAGAAGTGATGGGCAATGAGTTCAGCCCGAAAGACTTCCGGACCTGGGCCGGCACCCTGATTGCCGCCCTCAAGCTCGCCGAGCTCGGCGCCGCCGAGGACGAGAAGTTGGCGAATAAGAACGTGCTGCAGGCGATAGACGCCGTAGCCGAGAGGCTAGGCAACACCCGCGATATAGCCCGTTCGTCCTACGTCAGCCCACGTATTATAGAGCACTACCTGGAGGGTTCCGTCATCGCTTACCAGGCCGAGCAGCTAGAGGAGATCCTCGTCGCCGAGCAAGGCGACCTCACCAATGAAGAGAAGGCACTTCTCGAGCTACTTCAGAAGAAGCTTCGCCACGAGCTGGAGAAGGCGGCGTAAGAGTTCAGGCGCTTCCTCGCCCAACTCAAGCTGTCACACGAGTAGGCTTCGCTAGCGCAACGTAGCATCTAGGGCCGCAGACCCTATGTGCAGATCCTTTAGCAAGCCCTTGACCTATGCTAGGCTACCTCAGACTTACTTTGACGCCCTCCGACGCAGCTTGCCCTAGTGGGAACCAAGCATCATGTCGTCAACTGTTAGTAACGAGTGCACCGGCTCTGGGCATTAGCCCTCTGCTTACCGTAGATAGTCAAAAGCTTTACTGCGCCAAGGCAGCCCCATCCTTACGCGGATCGCTGCCGCAGGCCCTAACTCCATTTTCGAGAATGCGGATGAGCTGAGCACCGCCGGTCGGAATTACATAGTCTTCCCCCACTTCGACTCGGTGTCCCATCTTCCGGAGCTTTCGAACCTCTTCCGCAGGCACCCGCCCCTCAACGAGGAGGAGGCCCGCGTCGTGGAAGTGGCGGGGGTGATCGACTGCCTCCTGGGGGTTCATGCCGTGGTCAATAACGTTCGAGAGCAGCTGAACGTGGCCTTGGGGCTGCATGAATCCGCCCATCACGCCAAAAGCTGCCCAGAGATCCCCGTCCTTGGTGGCGAGAGCGGGGATAGTGGTGTGGAGAGGCCGCTTACCGGGGGCCAAGGCGTTCGGGTGACCTTCCACGAGGTGGAAGGATCGGCCCCTGTTCTGAAGGCAGACGCCGGTGCCACCTGCAACTACACCGCTTCCGAAACCCTTGTAGAGGCTGTTAATGAACGAGCAGGCGTTACCTTCAGCGTCCACCGCACATAGGTAGGTGGTGTCGCCTCCGACTGCGCGTTCGGGTGATTCGATGACCCCGTCGAAAGAGATTTTCTCTCGCCGCTTCGCCGCGTACTCTTTAGAGAGGAGCTCGCGGCTAGGGACGCCGACAAACTCCGGATCCCCGACCTTTTCGTGTAGATCACGGAACGCGAGCTTCTTGGCCTCAGCTTCGAGATGGATGCGTTTGGCACCTACGGTATGCAAGGCATTAAGGTCGAAGCCTTCGAGAATATTAAGCATCTCCAGAGCCGCGATGCCCTGAGCGGGAGGGGGGATCTCGTAAACCTTAATGCCCCGGTAATCGGTATGTATCGGCTCAACCCAGAGGGTCTCGTGCCGAGCTAGGTCCTCTTCATCCAGGTAGCCGCCGCTTTCTCGTACGGACAGGGCGATGCTGCGGCCGATCTCACCGTCATAGAAAGCGCAGGCCCCGTCCCTAGCGACTGCGGCGAGCGTAGCTGCCAAGTCCGGCTGGCGAAAAAGCTCCCCGGGCTTCGGTGCCCGTCCCTCGGGCAGAAACGTCCTCCGAGCCGCCTCGTTCTTGCGAAGCAAAGCCTCGCCGGCCTCCCAGTACCGGGCGAAGACCTCGGCGAGAGGATAGCCATCCTCGGCGGCCTCAAGTGCGGGCTCGAGCAGGCGCGAGAAAGGCAGCCGTCCGAGACGCTTTGCTGTGTCCTCCCAGAGCCGTACGGCTCCAGGCACGGTAACGGTAACCCCGCTGCGCTCTGGCATTGTCTTCATTCCCCGCTGGCGAAGCTTCTCGATCGTCATGCCTCTGGGGGCACAGCCGGAGCCGTTGGCTCCTAACACCGATCTCGAGCGGACGTCGTAGAAGAGTAAGAACGCATCACCGCCCATACCGGTCGCCATCGGGGCGAGGACGGCCATAGAAGCGGCCATCGCTACGCAAGCGTCAGCGGCGTTCCCTCCCTCGTCGAGGACCCGGATACCTGCGAGCGTGGCCTGCGGGTGCTCGCAGGCAACCACGCCCCGCGTGCCGAAGACGGTGGAACGCCCACCAAGGTTGGGGCGGCGCATCTTATTGTCCCTCACACTTCCACCTACTCGTGTTGTCCTGTCAACCTCTGTGTAGTTTAGGTCGTAGCGGTGAGTGGGCAAAGGGGCAACCCAGCGCAGCGGAGATGAAAGTTAGGTATAAGGATATGCTGACCCGCGGGCTCGCACTGACAGACGCAACCTGTACGGTAATTTTTCATACGAAATCCTACTTTTCATACGAAATCCTACTTCTGCATGGGACCTCTCAGTCTCCGGGGAAGCGCAGTGGCGCAGCGCGTGTGCGCTAGATGTCAGCTTAATTGCCGCGAACGCTCTTTCTCTACGATATCCCTTACGGCGGGGACCACCTCCTGGCCGAAGGCCTCTACCTGCCGCTCGTGATCTCCAGAGGGCCAGAAGATGAACGTGTCCATCCCGTTCTCCAGCGCGAAGCTGGAGAGCTGCTCGGTCCACCTCGAGACCGATCCTTCCAATAAACCTTCTCCCTCTGGCCCGATCCTGCCAGAGACGTTGTAGACTCGCTTGATTTCCTCTGGCCTGCGTCCGGCCTCCAGCGCCGCCTCGTCAATGCGCTCGTGCAGCTCCGGCAGACGCCCTGGGGGAGCCCACCCGATGGAGGGAACCCAGCCGTCAGCGAGCCTACCTGTTAGCTTGAGCATCCTGTGACCGCCCACACCGAGCCAGATGCCTATGGGATGAGCGGGCTTAGGACCAGGGCGCATGCCGGCCAGCTTGTAGATCTCGCCGTCAAAGCGCAAGCTACGCTCCTCGCTCCACACCAGCCGCATGACCTCTATGGCTTCCTCGACGGAGCGCACGGCCTCGCCGGGGCTCCTACGGGGACCACCCATTGCTTCGATGGCCTCCCAGAATGATCCCGCCCCGAGCCCGAGCTCCACCCGACCTCGGCTAAGCACATCCAAGCTTGCCACGGCCTTGGCCAGCATCGCTGGAGGACGCAAGGGAAGGTTGGCCACATCGGGGAAGAAGCGCACTCTATGCGTTCTGGCGGCGAGGTAGGCGATGAGGGTCCAGGTATCGTAGAAGCGGCGCTGGTA
>JALZFJ010000088.1 GCA_030867425.1 Actinomycetota bacterium
GAGTTCGAGATCTTCTCGAAGTGGTGCACTCCACCTTCAAAAAGGTCTGGGGCACTCGCGATCGTGGGATTATCCTTAACGTCGTCGGTAAGGTTCCAGAGAACGTCGTGAAGGACTACAGGCTGCCCACGTGCTACTACTAGACGCTCGTCAGAAAGAGGACGGATCAGCTACCAAAGGTCAGCAGCGGTCGGCGGAAGAAAGCCCGTGAACGGAGAAGCCCCCGAAAGGGGGGCGGTCTTCACGATCGGGCATTCCAACCATCCGGCCAAGAAGTTCGCTGGCTTGTTAAAGGAGCATGGGATAGAGGTTCTCGTGGACACTCGTTCGCGCCCGTACTCTAGGCACGCGCCGCACTTCAACGCCCGTGACATCGAAGCAAGCCTGTCGGACGCAGGGATAGGATACCTGTTCCTCGGCAGAGAGCTGGGCGGAAAGCCCGAGGGGGAGGAGTTCTACGACGCGGAGGGCCGAGTAAACTACGCGCTGGTCGAAAAGTCGCGACCGTTCCTCGATGGTATACATAGGCTGGAGAGCGAGATCCAGGCCCGCAGGGTCGCCTTGCTTTGCAGCGAGGAAGATCCCGCCAGGTGCCACCGCAGGCTTCTCGTCGGACGGGCCTTGAGCGAGCGGGGGATCGCCATCCGGCACATCCGGGGCAACGGTAGCGTGCAGACGGAGGGTGAGACGGCCGGCGACCAGCCGGTTCTGTTCTCGGAAGCGGAGGTGAGCGTATGGAAGTCTATACGATCGGTTTCACGAAAAAGACGGCGTCCGAGTTCTTCGGGGCACTGAGGAGGGTCAGGACAGAGCGCCTTCTCGACGTGCGGCTGAACAACTCGTCCTGGCTAGCGGGGTTCGCCAGGCGGGCCGACCTCCCGTTTTTCCTGCAGGAGCTCTGCGGCGCACAGTACCTCCACGAACCGATCCTCGCCCCGACTTGGGACATTCTCGACGCTTACAGAAAGGGAAGAGAGGGGTGGCCAAGGTATGAGAGGCGCTTCCTAGAACTCATGCGGGAGCGCCAGGTCGAGGAGGCGCTGGACAGGAACCTCTTCGAGGCTCCGACGGCGCTGCTGTGCAGCGAGGCGACGCCTGAGCGTTGTCACCGGCGTCTGGTTCTTGAGTACCTGAATCGGGAGTGGGGCGGCATACAGGCCGTCCACCTGTAGGGATCGTGCAGATACTGGTAAATCACCTGACGCGGATGCAACCGGGGTATATATGCGTGGCGGGCGTGGACGTGAACACGCTGAAGCACGTCCGCCCGGTACTCCCGCACGGCAGACTGTCTGCCGACCTTCTCAGGCGCAACGGCGGAGCGTTGGACATCGGGTCCGTGGTGGATCTCGGCCCAACGGCGTACGCCGGACACGCCCCGGAGCTGGAGGACCACTACTTCGACCCGGCAAGGGCTATGTGGTTGTTCGACGACGACCCGGACGACTACTGGGAGTTTCTCAACCAGATAGCTCAAGAGAACCTGGCGGAGATCTTTGGGCCGGACCTCGAGCAGGGGGACGAAAGCTGCACGGTTGACGTTGGGGAGGGGCACGCCTCGCTAGGCTGCCTGGCGACGGAAGAGCGGCCGTGGCTGTACGTGGACCATCGCGGCACGGTTCGGATTGTCCTCGAGTGCATAACACCCTCGGTGGATCTGTCGGTGACAGACCTGCGACTGTACGAGAGGGATCACAAGACACCCCACCGGAACCTCGTCGCGGACGTGCAAAGACGCATTAAAGCCGGCGTCGAGGTGATCTTGAGCCTCGGCCTGACGCGGCCCTGGCGTAAGCAAGGCGACACCGCCGAGAGGCACTGGCTGCAGGTCAACAACATCCACCTAAGAGACGCCCCCTTGTGGAGTTTAGGAGACGAACGGTGAACAAGAGCGGCCGTCGAAGTACTGAAGGACAAGATACATCGGGCCCTCTGTACTTCTGTGCATCATGCAATTGCTGAAATTATGAGTTTAATTGGTGCGTTGGTTGACACGGTTGGAAGGCTTTTAATAATGCATACCCCATTAACAGGCCTACAATTGTTGGAGCTGGCTCGCCCGCAATCTAGATAAGTCTAACTCACCTCGCACATAAACAGCGGCGGGATGTGCATGTAGGTCGCACTCGGGCTCGGACCGACGATGTCCTTGGCCATCTCGAGGGCCTCGGCGACCGAGTCGGCGCGTTTAAGACCCATACGCTTCGTGGCCGCGGGGTCGCCGCCGACGAGGATAACGCCGCCAACGTGGTCGAGGGCGTGGGCGGCCCAGTAGAGGACCGTGAACGGGTGCGCGCCGTGGTAGGCGTGGGAGTTGCGGTAGAGGGTGCGGTACCAGGGGTCGTGAGCGTACTTCTCCTCGTAGCGGTGATGGATCTCGTGGATGTCGTTCGTCTCGGGGAAGGCTTCGTTCCAGAGGTCTATGTAGGACGGGTGGTGGATCTTGTGGAACTCCTCAGTCATAGGGTGGGTCCCGATGAGCACCCCACCCTCACGCACGAGCGGTTTGCCCCTGTAAAGGTTGAAGAGATAGCCGAGAAGCAAGTTGTAGACGAGCAAAGGGTTCATGATCGAGTTTACGTTGTACGGCCCGAGGTACGGAATGCCCATTAGGAGCACGTCCGACTGTCCCTCGACCGGGACGACCATCTGCTCGTAGTTGTTGCTCAGGGTCTCGGTGTGGACGGGCTCGGTGGCGCCGGCTTGGACGCTAGTCATCCGGTGTGGAGCCTTTATGGAGTGGGAGATGCGCCGGTTGGCGCCGATTGGCATTGTCTGCATGGCCTTGTGGGTAGCGAGGAAGTTGGCCTTGGTGACAGTGCCCCACTGGTGCTCCGGTCTTGCCATGAAGTCGAAGATCGAGGGGTAGGTCTGGTTGTTCAAGGTGGTCTCTATATGGAAGACCTTCACGTGCTCGTCGAAGATCCTGCCCATCCGGTTTATGGAGCCGTGCATAGCGGAGTTTGATGGATCCATTAGGGAGCGGGTGCGCTCCAGCGTCTTCGGGTTATGGTGGTGGCGGATGGAGGAGTAGGGCGCGAGGCCGGTGTGCACGGACTTGTGGCCGCCGTCCATCGGGATGAAGTTGACGTTCACGTAGACGAGCAGGTCGCTCTCTACGACGCGGCGGCTCGCGCTGACCTCCTCACCCTCTTCCGTCTCGCCGATAACCACGTTGCCCTCCTCGTCTTCGGCGTCGTAGTTGTAGAGACGGTCGGGGTAGAATCGGGACATGATCTTCTTGCCCAAACTGTGCATTAGCTCGCCTTCGGTCATCCGTCGGTGCAACCCCAACGCCGCGATGAGGTGTATGTCCTCGACGCCTTTGGCGTACGCCTTCTCCAGTACCTTCTCTATGATCATCTGCCGGATGTCCGGTCGTTGCATCGGTGGCAGCGGTATGGAGATGTCGTCGAAGGCAATGGTGAGCTTCATGCCGGGAAAGAGGAGATCGTGCAACGGCTCCATCTCCATCGGCATCAAGAGCGCCCGCTCTATAGCAACATAGGGGTCGTTGAGGGGATCCACGGGACCTGGCGGATAGACCACGCGCGTCCCCTCCGGGAGCTTCTCATAGTGGAACCCATCTCCCGCATAGAACCACATCGGGGGGCTCGTGATGTCCAAAATGGTCGTCAAACCGGGTCGGCTCATCTCTTAATCTCCCTGCTAGTCTCGATGATCGAAGGCAACCTTTACATATCCGTTGCGCCCGGCGGCGCGGGCGGTGGCGATGGCCTCCCGGTACTCTCCGAGGCGGTAGCGCGGCCCGACGAGCGACGCGAGCTTTATCTCGGGGGCGACTCTCATCGCCAGCTCGAAGCTGCTTACGCGCTCGCCCCGGTACTCCTCGAGGCCGTAGGCGTACGTGCCGGCGAGCTTTATCTCCTTGTGCCAGAGGGCGGTGAGGTCTAGGCAGCTACGCGCCCTCGGCATCCCGACGAGTGCCACCTCCCCACCGGGACGAGCCAGACGCGCCGCGTCCTCTATCGTCCCCGGCGCGCCGACGCAATCGAAGACTTTGTCGGCACCGCCCATCACCACGGGCTTGCCGAGCTCGGGTTTGTACCGTTCCGCGCCGAGCACCTTCGGGAGCTTATCGTAGGTCTCTTTCGGGTACACGACCTCGTCTGCCCCGAGCCTCAAGGCCTCTTCTCTCTGTCGCTCGTGCCTGGCGACGCAGACGATACGTCCGGTGTCCGTAAGGTTCTTGAGGGCCGCGACGACGAAGAGCCCGACGCTACCGGCCCCAATCACGAGGGCCATCTCGTCCGGACCCGGGTTCGCTTTGAGTGCCGCGTGCACCGCGCAGGCCAGTGGCTCTATCGCCACGGCCGCCTCGTCGGGCACGTTCTTTGGGACGCGGTGGAGCTGGGAAGGGTGGGCGACGAGGATCCCTTCCGACCATCCCCCGCCCGTCGAGTTGCAGAAACCGGTCTGGATGCCAGGGGATATGTCGCCCTTCGCAACGTTCACGCACTGGGCGTACCACCCGGAGGCACAGTAGGCGCAAGGAGGATCGATGCCGCGGACCGCGCAGCCTAAAGCCGGTTCCACGATGACCCTCTCCCCCGCCTCGAAGCCGGAGTTGTCCTCCGCCACGACGCCTACGATCTCGTGTCCCATAACGAACGGCGGCGAGGTCAGGGGCGAGAAGTACGGCGAGCTCTCCGCGGAGAGGGTGCTCAAATCCGAGCCGCAGATGCCGGAGAGGAGGAGTTTTACACGTATCCACTCGGGCGTCGGGGGCTCGGGTTCCGGGATCTCTTCGAGCTGCAGCGGGGAGAGGCGGCCTGTGTCGAGGTCCTTTATGCGTTTGGCCCCAGCGCGCATAAGGAGGTAGCGCGGGACGCTCTTTTTGTACCTTAGGGCGAGCACTTCCTTCAGGCGTCAGCCGCGCCGTTCTTGCGCCAGGTTTTGATCCGCCAACCGCGTCCTTTGGCGGCCGCGCGCAAGCGGGCGTCGGGGTTGACGGCCACCGGGTTGCCGACGGCCTCGAGCATGGGGAGGTCCGAGATCGAGTCTGCGTAAGCGTAGGAACGAGAGAGGTCTACACCCCTCCTCCTCGCGAAGGAGGCGAGCATCCTGGCGCGCGCTTCCCCCGCGACCGGCGCCCCCGAGAGCTCGCCCGTGTACGCGCCGTTCTCCTCCTCCAGGCGCGCCGTGAGCACGTCATCGGCCAAGTCGTTGAAGGGTTCCAAGATAAAGTCCAGTGCGCCCGAGAGCAGCACGACGCGGTGCCCCTGCGCCTTGTGAGCCCTTAATGTGGCGACTGCCTCAGGGTAGAGCCTCTTCAGCAAGTAGCTGGCGAAGCTCTCCTTGCCCAAAACGCGGGCGCGGGCAGGTTTCCAACCCTTGTAGTTCTTGTAGAAGGCGCGGTTGAAGTGAGCGCGGCTGACCTTATCCAGGGTCCAGTAGAACGGGACGCGCCCGACAAGGGTCGCTGCCCACAAGGGTCGCAGGATCGCGGGCAGATCCCGTAATTTGAGCCACGCGTAGTGGGAGACTACGTTCGAGGCGACGAGCGTACCGTCGACGTCGAAGATCGCTGCGATCTCCCCCGTCGCCTCCTCCGAGACCTTGCGCCGCCTCTTGCGCCCTGGCTTGCGTGTTAGAGCCGGCAGGTGCGTCTCCTGGAGCCACGCTTTCCAGTCGACTTCAGCGATGTCGAACGGGAACTCGTGCCGGTCTTCTTCGAGGAGGCTCTCATACAGATCGTGCGTACGGGCCGAGGAGAAGGTGCTCTTCATGTCTGTGTAGGTCCCGTAGATGCGGCTGTAGTAGAAGCTCATCCTGGCGCGTTTCTCGGCGCGGGCCACGCGACCGCGCAGGTCCGTGGTCATGTGCCCTTCCGGCAAACTGGCCGCGAGCCTGCTGGCGAGCTTCAGGCCGAAGAGTTCGGCTCTGAGCCTCCCCTCTACCCGGCGACGCCCAGGGAAGCTCCACTCGGGGAGGGGGACCGGGCGGCCCCCAGAATCGCGCAAAGGGTTCCTCAGGAAGTACTCCCGGACGTGCTCGTAGAACTCCCGGAGGCGTAGGGGGTTCCTCTCGCCGGAGGCGACCTGGTAAACCTCGGCACTTTCGGGGCGGCGGGAGAGACCTCGGGCCACGGCGGAGATCACGGCGTTCACCACGTGGTCCACCGGGACGAGGTCTATGGCGCTCTTCGGGTCGCCGGGGAACTCGCGCAGGATGCCCCTGGCGAAGGCCATGATTATGGGGTCGGCCATGCGAGAGCCCTGTATCCAACCCGGGTGCGGCTCGGTCACGCTGCTCTCGATGATCGCCGGACGCAATATCACGATTGGCAAGTCCCCACGCTCCTCCAGCACCCGCCTCTCCGCCAACGACTTGGTGAATGTGTAGACGTCCTGCCAGCCCAAAGCGCGCGCCTGCTCGTTCCCGCGCTCGACAAGCCCGTCGCGCACCCAGGCCCGCCTGAGCTGATCCAACCTCTCAGCGACCTCAACCTCCTCCCCCACCATCCCGAGCTCCCTCCTCGCCTCCGTCTCGAAGTGCCTGAGCAGCCCCCGTTCCCTCGAGGCTTCCTCGACCTCCCGCACCACCCCGTCGAGGCGCGCAACCTCCGTTTTAGGGTCGAGCCGGGTGCCGTTCGGCGAGTACCCGTCGGGCACCTCTTCCGGGATGAGCCCCTCCTTCGTCCCCGCCACGTACGCAGTCGAGACGTGCACGAAGAGCGGCTTCTTCTCCCATCCCTTGGCGAGCGCGAGCAGGCCCAGAGTCCCCCGGACGTTCGAGTCTACCGCCTCGTCGAGCGGCGCGTCGAAGACGACCGAGGCGGCGGAGTGGATCACCACGTCCACCTCCCGCGAGAGCTCCGCCAGGTCCTCTTCCCCGAGCCCTAAACGTTCCGTGTGCACGTCTCCCTCCAGGACGCGCACCTTCTCGGCGACCCTTTCCTCAAAGGAATCTCCGAACTTCTCACGCAGCTTAGCAAAGGCCGCAGAGCCCAGAACATCGCCCTCGAACCTCTCCCCCGCGCTCTTCTCCCGCGAGGGACGGACGAGCAGGTACAGACGCTTGAGCGACGGCAGGCTCCGGAGCATCTTCTCCACGAGCGCAGTCCCCAAGAAACCGGTCCCACCCGTGACGAGCACGGCCTTGTCCTCGTAGGCTTCAGCCAACACGGGCGCCACCCTCTTCGGCGTCCTCACCGATCTTGCGCTCCGTCCCCTTGACAAGAGCTCGCGCGTTCTCCCGGTGCCTCCACAAGACCAGCCCTCCCCCGATAACCGTGTACAAGACGTAAGGTGCCGGTTGCCCCGAGAGGAGGAAGACCACCGGGCTCACGACCATTACCGCGATCGCGCCCAAAGACGTGTACTTGCTGACCAGCACCACCGCCCACCAGAACGCGAAGAGCGCGAGCCCCAGCACCGGCACGAGCCCGATGCTCGTCCCCGCCCCCGTTGCGACCCCCTTGCCGCCCTTGAACCGTAGGAATACCGGCCAGCAGTGCCCTACGACCGCCGCCAGAGCGACCGCCGCAACGACCCACTCGTTCCCCGTAAGCAGGTGCGCCGCGACGACCGGCACGAGCCCCTTGAGCATGTCCCCGAGCATCGTGACCGCGGCGGCCTTCTTCCCGACCGAGCGCAGCACGTTCGCCATCCCGATGTTCCCGCTCCCGACCTGCCGGATGTCCACACCCCAGGCCCGTCCCACCAGAATACCCGTCGGGACGGAGCCCAGAACGTACCCACCGAGCACGAGAAGAGCGTACAGCATAGCGCGAAAAGTATAGCCTAGCGGTGGGCCACCGGCAGGAGCGCTAAGATCGAAAAAACGCCCGAGGATAGGAGGAAAATTGCCCGCGCACGAGGTGGCCGTCTATACGGCTCCCGGCTGGCCAGTCTGACACGCAGAGCTGGAGTTTCTATCTCAAAACAAGGTTGAAGAAACGAGATTTGTCGCCGTGCCACCCTAAGTAATCAGGCCAATCGTCCGGTATAGGAGGTGGTGGTCAAAAAGCCAGTAATCCGCTGGAGATGGCCATCTGCTGCGAGCTCTCCGAAGTCCAGTCCCCGCGATACCGACACACCCTCTGGGTTAAGCAACACCCCCGGCCCCTGTTTTTTAGGGAAGCCACAGAAGAAGATTTAACCTAAAGTTTTCCCACGCTTAACACGCTCTTTAACCCTTTCCCCTATCCTGTGGCTCGGTGGGGCAACAAGGAGAGGGAAAGGAAG